>CAZUSV010000015.1:0-11788 GCA_964622645.1 uncultured Anaerolineales bacterium | reverse complement strand
TCCAATTAACAATCCAGGCCCCCCCTGTATTGCCGGGGCCCCCCCCCCCCTTTGGGGGGGGGGGGGGGGCCCCCCCCCCCCCACACCCCAAAATCTGGATATTGCCAAGGGAATCACCTAGAGACCCAAATTCATTGAAATCGGCGAATGAACAATCGTCAATTAGATTGGGAGATTATAGGTTAATATCACTAAAACTTATCAAAGATATGCCTATTCACATCAAACTTTTATGGTACAATTTTCCCCGCTGTGTCGTGACGAGGTGACACGCGCTTTTTATTCTGGTAACTCGACTCTTATTTGATGATGGTATAGAAGGAGAACCTATGCTTGATAACTGGCTTTATATTGGTCTCTTCATGATTATAGCTTTAATCATTCCGGCTGTTGCAGTTCTATTACCAAGGCTGATTGGTCCCCGAAAACCAAACGCCATTAAACAAGAAATATATGAGTGTGGTATCGAAACCGTTGGGGATGCATGGGTTCAGTTCAAAGTTCAGTATTACATTTTCGCCCTCGTATTCCTGATATTTGATATCGAAACGGTGTTTTTGTTTCCTTGGGCAGTGGCCTTCGATAAGCTGCCTCTTTTTGCTGTGATGGAGGGGGTCTTATTCATCATGATTCTGCTGGTAGGATTGCTTTATCTCTGGCGCAAAGGTGCGCTAGAATGGGCATAAAAGCGGCTGAAGGAATACTCCTCAGCCCTTTTATTTGTTAGGGATGTTGTGCGAGATCGTGAGACCTCGTTTCAGGAGATAACGAATGACTGATCCGATTAATCTGATTTCTCAGTGGTTTACCGACCTGCTCTTAGGGTGGGGGCTAGCAGAAAGCCTTGTGAAAGTGATTTCATTGACGATTGGTGCCGCGATTGTGGCCACCTTAGGCTTGGTGACTGTGATCGCCTTGATCTGGGTTGAGCGCAAGATTGCCGGGCGTTTGCAAGATCGACCGGGCCCGAACCGGGCCGGTCCTTATGGCTTGTTCCAGCCCTTCGCCGATATGATCAAGATCTTCACCAAAGAAATCACCACCCCCAATGGGGCTGATAAAGTGGCTTTCAACATCGCTCCTGTTCTGGCGATGGCTTCGGTGCTGTTGATCTGGGCAGTAATCCCCTTTGCGGCAACCGTCGTCGGAAGTAACATCAATGTGGGAGTTTTGTATATCGTAGCTGTGGGATCGTTTGGCGTGGTTGCCGTTTTAATGGCAGGCTGGTCCTCGAACAATAAATTTGCCCTGTTGGGCGCCTTCCGAGCAGTGGCGCAGATGGTCTCTTATGAAGTGCCTATGGTGATCGCTTTACTGGTACCTGTGCTACTGGCACGCTCTATGGGGATGAACGATATTGTCGCTGCACAGACGCCCTGGTTCATCATCCTGGCCCCGTTGGCGGCACTGATCTTCTTGATCACCTCCATGGCTGAGGTGGGACGCGCGCCATTTGATCTTTTAGAAGCGGAATCCGAGATTGTAGCCGGGTTCCATACCGAATATTCTGGTATGGGATTTGGTATGTTCTACGTCAGCGAGTTCTTACATGTTTGGACCATTGGCGCTTTGATGGCCACATTCTTCCTGGGTGGTTGGAGCGGCCCGGGTGCAGAAAACCTGCCCATCTTGGGTATCCTATATTTCTATATCAAGACATTTATTGGATATTTCACGGTGACCTGGATTCGTCTCTCTTTGCCGCGCGTACGCATCGATCAACTCCTGGCTTTCAACTGGAAGTTCCTGACGCCATTGTCGTTGGTAGTATTGATCGTAACTGCCATCGTTGACAAGACCCTCGAGATGGCTAGTGTGGAACGCTGGGCATATGCACTGATTATGCTGGCTGCAAACCTGGTCATCGGTTGGGTTACAGTTCTGATTTTGAAGGCCATAGAACCCAATCGCAAAAGCAAGCGTGTTGAATTCGAAAAGCGCCCTGTCGCCGTAGCCCCAAAACCTACAGATAACTGAAACTTGCGACTTGCGACTTGAAACTTGCACTTGATATTGGAGAGTATTCATGAGTGGTGTTGAAATCATATTTTTAGTGATTGCGGTTGTGACTTTGCTGGCTGCCCTCTTCGTTGTCACGACTCCTAATTTGGTGCACGCTGCCTTGTGGCTGATCTTGACCTTATTTGGGGTTGCGGCAACTTTTGTGTTGTTGAACGCAACCTTCTTGGCTGTGGTGCAGGTGGTGGTATATATCGGTGCCATCGCCATCTTGATGATCTTTGCGATCATGCTCACACGCAGAGTCATGAAGGATAGTGGGCCGCAGACCAATTCGAATTGGATCTGGGCGGCGCTGCTAGGTCTGGTACTATTCGCGGGGCTTACATTTCTAATTATCAATTCGAGCGCTGCAGAGGCTTCCCTTACAACCTTATCAGTTGATCCGGTTGTGCAATTAGGTCGAGAGTTGGTCTCCCCTAACGCCTATGTGATCCCCTTCGAGCTGGCTTCAGTGCTGTTGCTAGCAGCGATGATCGGATCGATTGTAGTCGCGTGGAAGAATTGACTCAGTATCCAGTGGACAGTATCCAGTGGACAGTATTCAGTAACCAGTTTTCGAAAACTCTAAACTGGTTACTGAATACTGGTTACTGATAACAAGGAGTACGGAATGGTTTCATTATCCTGGTATCTGATTTTTGCCGCAGCCCTGTTTTCAATTGGTCTCTACGGCGTGTTAGCGCGCAAGAATGCCATTGCGATATTGATGGGTATCGAGTTGATGCTCAATGCTGTCAACATCAACCTGGTGGCTTTCTGGCGTTACGGTGACCTGGCCAATATCGCTGGACAGGCTTTTGCCGTGATCGTATTCGCTGTTGCTGCCGCTGAGGTAGCGGTTGGTCTGGCGCTGGTGATCTCTCTTTATCGTCGCCGCAATACTGTGGTTGCAGAAGAATTAGATTTGATGAAATGGTAATGACGTTAGAACTTGACACGTTGAAACGTTTGAACGTTTAGTGAGGCATTTATGACAACAGAACTACTTATTTGGTTGATACCCCTGCCGCCTCTTCTGGCTTTCTTCTTGATTGTGCTTTTTACCAATCGCAACAAGGCCTTGAGTCATACGATTGCTGTGGGTGCGGCGTTGCTATCTTGGGGTGGCAGCATGGTGGTCTTTTGGAATGCTCTTCGAGAGGGGGCCCATCATTTGGGCGAACACCCCTTCGAGTCAGCTCTCAATTGGCTGCCGACTGGGGGATCCTGGTTCCAAATTGGTATCCTGATCGACCCCCTGGGAGCAGTAACCCTTTTCTTTGTCGCCTGGACGGTCTTGATGATCTTCCTTTACAGTGTTGGCTATCACAATTTTGGCCAGCCTGAGGGGGACCACGATCGCGCCGGTTTACCACCCCATGGAGCCACCGTCGAAGATGAGCATGGACATAAGCATAAAGTGCTCTCGATCGAGCCGATGTACTCACGCTTCTTTGCATTTATTGGTCTATTTGCATTCGGGATGTACACCCTGGTGGTTTCCGACAACCTGCTGACTCTGTTCGTGGGTTGGGAGATCATGGGGCTGTGTTCTTATCTCTTGATCGGCTTCTGGTACGGCAAGAAATCTGCTCGAGCCGCCATGATTAAGGCCTTCATCACCACCCGTGTTGGTGATGTTTTTATGCTCCTGGGCATTGCATATCTTTATACAGCGGCGGGCACGCTGAATTTCAGGCAGATTTTCTTCAACGAAGAATTCCTGGATCGCTTAGCTCAGGAACCCTCGGGGGTTTTCGGACTCTCTGCGGCCGGGCTGATCGGCATTCTGCTCTTTATTGGCACTGTCGGTAAATCCGCTCAATTTCCGCTACATGTCTGGCTGCCGGATGCCATGGAAGGCCCCACCCCGGTCTCAGCCATGATCCATGCCGCCACCATGGTCTCTGCGGGTGTCTACATGGTCATTCGCATATTCCCACTGCTCTCTGCTGGGATGGACCATGGCCATCTGACCGATCCGATGATGGTGATGGCTTTCATTGGGGCACTCACGGCGCTTTTTGCTGCCACCATCGCCCTGGCCCAAAACGACATCAAGCGCGTGCTGGCCTACTCGACCATTTCACAATTAGGCTATATGATCGCTGCCCTGGGAATTGGTGCTTACGTTGCGGCCGCCTTCCACTTGGTGACCCACGCCTTCTTCAAAGCGCTCTTGTTCCTGGGTTCAGGATCGGTGATCCATGGTATGGAGCACGGCCTCTTCCATGTTGACGATCACCATACCGACCCCCAGGATATGTTCAATATGGGTGGTCTGCGTAAGAAGATGCCGGTCACTTTCTGGACATTCTTGATCGGTGGTTTTGCGCTTTCCGGGTTCCCCATCCTGACGGCTGGTTTCTGGTCTAAGGATGAAATCCTGGCAGATGCCTGGGCCCATGGTCATTCAGTGGTTTTCTGGACATTGGCAATCGCCGCCTTGCTGACAGCTTTCTACACCATGCGCCAGATCACCTTGACCTTCTTGGGGGAACATCGCACAGAGGCTGCCGAACATGCCCATGAGACCCCCTGGACGATGACGCTGCCCCTGGCAATTCTGGCGGTCTTTGCCGTGACGTTTGGCTGGGTCGGTATTCCCGAGCATTTCCCAGTCCTGGGCGGTTTGCTACCCAACTGGTTCCATGGGGTTGCTTATTCCTTGCCTCACCCACCCAAAGGGATCGATTTCAACTGGTTCCCTCTGATCGTTTCCTTGGTTGTCGCCCTGGGAGGCTTATCGCTAGGGTGGCTGGTCTACCGCAAATTCAAAGCCGGTCAGGAAGACCCGCTCAAGAAGCCGCTTGGCCCCATTTACGCCTTGCTTCAGAACAAATACTATTTCGACGAGTTGTACGATCTGGTCTTCGTCAAGCCTGCATTGTGGATCTCGGAGACACTCTCCTACGAGTGGATAGACCGCGGCCTGATCGATGGCATTCTGCACACCTTCTCGCGAGGCGCTTATGCCCTGGGCGGAATATTCCGTAATTACATCGATGTGCCCATTGTCAACGGCTTCGGAGATTTCGTCGGTGAGGGCGTCAAGAGACTTGGTAGAGCCTTCAGAGTCATCCAGACTGGCCGTGTGCAGCAATATATGGTTATTGCCCTGGTCGTGGCTTTTAGCACGTTGTTCTACTATTTATATAGTGTAATGGTTCCTTAGGATCGGGAGAATAATATGGAATTTATCTCAAGCAACTTACTTACGCTGATCCTTTTCCTGCCCGTCCTGTCGGCTGTGGTCGTGGCCCTATTGCCCAGCGAAGAAAAACAATTGACCCGCTGGGTAGCCCTGGTTGCCAGTTTGATCCCCTTTGTGCTATCGCTGGTGATGTGGTTCCAGTTTGATGGATCGCAGGGGGGGTTCCAATTCGAGCAGCAGGTGACCTGGTTCGAGGCGATTAATTCTTCTTTCCACCTTGGGGTGGATGGTGTCTCCCTGACCATGGTCTTGCTGACCACCCTGCTGACGCCTCTGTGCATCCTGGCATCTTTCGGCATTGAAGACCGTGTCAAAGGCTTCATGGCCCTCTTCCTGATGTTGGAGACGGGCATGCTGGGTGTATTCCTCTCCCTGGATTTATTGCTCTTCTTTGTCTTCTGGGAGATTGGTCTGGTCCCCATGTACTTTCTTATCAACCAGTGGGGCAGCGAGAAGGGTGAGCGCGAGCTCTGGGGCGGCATGAAAGTCAAGGCCCGCACCTACGCTTCCTTCAAGTTCATGATCTACACCATGGCCGGTTCTTTGGGCTTGCTCTTGGCTGTCCAGCTAATGGGTGTCGTAGCCGGTACATTTGACCTGACGCAATTATTCGAAGTTTGGCCGACGCTTACTACCCTGGACAATATCGGACCCTTGGGGCTTTCCGTTGGTACCGTCAAAGTGATCGTCTTCTGGGCCTTCGTGATTGCTTTTGCTCTCAAGGTTCCGGTGTGGCCATTCCATACCTGGCTGCCCGATGCGCATACCGAGGCCCCCACTGCTGGATCGATGATCCTGGCAGGAGTGTTGCTGAAGTTGGGCGCTTACGGCTTCTTGCGTTTGGTGCTACCGCTCTTCCCGGAAGAAGCCCACAGATATGCCGGAGCTCTGGCGTTCCTGGCCACCATGGCGATCATCTTTGGCGCCCTAAGCTCCTTTGGTCAGGCTGATTTCAAACGCCTGGTGGCTTACTCTTCGGTTAACCATATGGGATTTGTCGTGCTGGGGATTGCTGCGGCTGCCTATGCTGCCGGGACGGAGAACGCCAATATCGCCATGAACGGTGCCATCTTGCAGATCTTCAATCACGGGCTTTCATCAGCTGGGATGTTTTTCCTGGTGGGCGTGATCTACGAGCGTACTCACACCCGTAATCTGGAAGATTTCGGTGGTTTATTCCCCCTGGTGCCCGTCTACGGTGGCATCTTGATCTTTACATCCATGGCCTCGCTAGGGTTACCTGGACTGAATGGTTTTGTCTCTGAATTCTTGGTCGTGCGAGGCGCATGGCCGGTATTTACGCTGTACACAGCCCTGGGCATGATTGGTCTGTTCTTTACGGGTGCCTATATCCTCAAAGGGATCAAGCAGGTTCTGCACGGCCCACTCAACGAGCAGTGGGCGCACGGCGAACACCGCCTGACCGAGATCAATGCCCGTGAGATTTTGGTAATGGCTCCTTTAATGGTGCTGATGCTTTGGCTGGGCGTTTGGCCGGCATGGCTTTTGGATGTTATCAATCGTGCTGTGGTGATGCTCTTTTAGTCTCATAGTCAGATGGTCTCATAGTCTCATAGTAGTATCATTGAAGGTTCATACTATCAGACTAACAGACTATTCGACTATCGGACTCACCTGAGGTGACTTATGCAATTTCCGATCATTAGTGTTATCGTTTTCACACCGATCATCGCCGGGTTGTTGATCTTTTTGCTCCCTGGTGAGCGCAAGAACGAGATCCGTGTGACGGCTTTGGCTGCTGCGGCTTTGGCCTTGCTGTTATCGATCTGGGTTTATTTCTCTTATGATACTGCTGCAGGCGGCTATCAATTTGTGGAGAAGTACAACTGGCTGCCTCAACTGGGAATATCTTATTACGTTGGCGTCGATGGGATGAACACACCCCTGGTCTTGCTAACAGGCGTGGTGATGTTCACTGGTGTTTTGATCTCCTGGAACATCGACGACCGCCCGCGTGAGTTCTTCGCCTTCCTCTTCATCCTGGCGACGGGTGTCTTTGGGGTCTTTGTAGCCCTGGATATGTTCATGCTGTTCTTCTTCTATGAGATCGCTGTCTTCCCCATGTACCTGCTGATCGCCATCTGGGGTTGGAAGGTCACCCGCGAATACGCCGCCATGAAGTTGACCCTGTACCTTTTCATCGGGTCGGTGATCTCCCTGGTCGGTGGGCTGGCGATGTTCTTTGCCTCTGGGTTGGGTACCTTTGATATGATCGTCCTGGAGGGGGCAGGCTTCTCCCTGGCATTCCAGAAATTCTGGTTCCCCTTTGTGTTCCTAGGCTTCGCCGTCCTGGGTGGCATCTGGCCCTTCCACAACTGGTCCCCAGATGGACACGTGGCAGCCCCGACGGCGGTCTCTATGTTCCATGCAGGGGTGCTGATGAAGCTGGGGGCTTTCGCCGCTCTCAGGGTCGGCATCATGCTGCTGCCTGATGGCGCAAAATTCTGGATGCCCTGGATCATCTTGCTGACCATCGTCAACGTGGTCTACGGCGCCTTCATCGCCATGGTCCAGCAAGATATGAAATATGTGATCGGATTCTCATCGGTTTCGCACATGGGTCTGGTAGCCATGGGTTTCGCCACCCTCAACCGCGAGGGCATGATCGGCGCAGGTGTGCAGATGTTCTCTCACGGGGTGATGACAGCACTCTTCTTTGCTGTTGTCGGCATGATCTACGACCGGGCACACACCCGGCAGATCCCTGAATTGGGAGGCTTCGCCAAGAAGATGCCCATCGTGGCCTTCGCCTTTATTGTCGGTGGGTTGGTGTCGATGGGTATGCCAGGCTTTTCAGGTTTTGTGGCAGAGTTTCCGATCTTTATGGGTGTGTGGAAATATATGCCATGGATTGCTGTCGTTTCGGGGATCTCGATCGTGATCACGGCATCCTACATCATCCGCATTATTACCAGTGTATTCTTTGGTAAGATGCCGGAGCACTTCGAAAAAGGTGATGACCATCACGAGCCGATTGGCGATGTGATTGCCCTGGATAAAGTAGCCCTGGTAATGCTGGCTGGAATTCTGATCCTGGTGGGCGTGTTCCCCTCAGTGATGGTTCCCATGGTAGAGACTGGCGTTGAAAACATCTTGCGCCTGCTTGGTGGCGCGTAGGACAGGTTGTCAACCTGTCCTGCATATTTGAGAGGTGCATAGTGGGTAGTATAACTACAACCATGATCCTGGCAATATTGCCGGAAATCTTATTGCTCATTTTGGCTGGATTGGTGTTGTTATTTGACGCCATCTGGCCCGAAGAGAAGCGGAGAAACCTGGGCTGGTTGGTCGCGGGTGGCTCGGTGTTGATCTTGCTCCTGAGCCTGGCACTTGCCACCCCAGATGGCTCCAATGAACTCATGTGGGGTGGGATGCTGCGTCACGATTGGCTGGGCTTCGTTTTCAAGATGCTCTTCATCTTTGGAGTAGCGATCACTGCTCTGTTCGCCATGGATGTGAAAGACCTGGCCAGACGCGGCGAATTTTATTTGCTGCTCTTGGTTTCCACCATCGGCATGAACTTGATGGCTACCTCTGCAGACCTGATTATGCTCTACCTGGCTATCGAGACCACCTCGATCCCTATGTATATCCTGGCTGGTTTCTTCAAACAGGACGATAAATCCACAGAAGCTGGTTTCAAGTATCTGCTCTTTGGTGCCATGACCTCGGGGATCATGTTGTATGGTTTTAGCCTGTTGTTTGGTTTTACGGGTGTGACAGGAATATATGAACTGGCGGCAGCAATTCAGGGCGGCGTCATGAGTGTGCCCATGGTTTGGGTGAGTTTGCTGCTCGTACTGGTGGGCTTCAGCTTCAAGATCTCAGCCGTGCCCTTCCATTTCTGGGCACCGGATGTCTATGAAGGCGCGCCGACCCCTGTGGCTGGTTTCCTCTCCACAGCCTCCAAGGCAGCAGGGTTTGCTGTGCTGGTGCGCGTCCTTATAGGGGCATTCCCGACCTTAAGTGGGCAGTGGAGCCTGCTGATCGCCATCATTGCCACGGTCACCATGACCCTGGGCAACGCCATCGCCCTGGCGCAGAAGAACATCAAGCGCCTGCTGGCTTACTCGTCAATTGCTCATGCTGGTTATATCATGGTCGGTGTGGTGACCTTCACTGAGTTAGGCGTCACCAGCGTCGTCTTCTACCTGATCGCTTATCTGCTCACCAACCTGGCTGCATTTGGCATTGTTGTGTCAGCCTGGCGTACGCTGGGATCGGACGAGCTCGAAGCTTACGATGGCCTCAGCCGCCGCTCGCCTGGATTGGCATTGGCGATGCTAGTAGCCATGCTGTCATTGGCGGGGATGCCTCCCTTTGGTGGCTTTATCGCCAAGGTATTGGTCTTCGCTGCGGCTGTCGATGCTGGTTATGTCTGGCTGGCCTTCGTGGGGGTGCTCAACTCGATTGTCGGGTTGTACTACTACCTGATCGTGCTCAAGCGTGTTTACCTGTATCGCTCAGAGCAAGATGATGTGCCTGTGCCCGTAACACGCCCATATCGCATTGCACTGGTTGTATTGTCTGTAGGTATTGTGTTATTAGGCGCCTTCTTCGCTCCCTGGTTCACCTGGACTTCAGGCGCGGCGGGAGGATTTTTCTGAGAACGACAGCTGACCGCGGACCGCTGACTGCTAAGAATTTTCTATAAATGATCCTCTCAGTCAGCCGTCTGCGGTCTCGTCGGTATTATTTGTTGACTGGTGTTCGTTCCCTGTGATACAATCTCGCCCGCTATGAGCCAAGCTAGCGATCCTTCGAAGAATCCCATCAGCCAGGTGTTTGGTTTAAGAACTATCGCCCTTGGCGGGGAAATTGGTTGTTTGACCCTGGTGATTGTCTTGGCGGCAGTATTTGGGGGATTGTGGCTCGATCGCACTTTGGGAACTGAAAAGCCCATCATTACCATCATTCTTGTTTTGATTTCAGCACCGTTAGCGCTCACCCTGACCTATTTTCGGGCGATGCAGGCGGTGAAGGATATACAGGCCAAATCTTCCGCGGAAGGTGAGGCTGAATTTACTGAGAAGGAGGACGAGACCGTTGAGTGACGAAGTTCAAAAAAATAAACGGTTTAGAATCAAGAAGCGCTGGATCATTCTCGGCCTGGTTGCTATAGGGATCTATGTCTCCTATATGGGAGCAACCTTTCTAAGACCCATAACTCCGGTGGTCATTCTGCCTGCAGAGCCAACGGGTCTTCACATTGGCAACTTTCAGATCACGAACACGATTCTAGCAACCCTGCTTACAGATGTGGTCTTGCTGCTGATAGCCTTTGGCGCCTGGCGCTTTTCTCGCAAGGGGAATTTAGTTCCAGAAGGTTTTTACAACGCTTTCGAAGCCATCGTTGAATTCTTATGGAACTCGGTTGAGGGAGCAGCTGGGAAGAAATGGGGCAAGCGCATGTTCCCCATTGTGGCAACGATTTTCCTGTTGGTGTTTACGGCCAATATGGTCAAGTTGTTCCCTGGATTTGAGTCCATTGGTCAATTGAAAGAAATGCACCTTCCTGGCACTGCCTATGAGCCCGCGCATCTCTTCGATATTGGCGGATTAAGCGTTTATTCCCTGGATCAAGGCAAGCCCCATGAGATTACCGCCAGTCATGGTGATGAAGAATTAGGCCACGGTGAAGAGGCTGCTGTTGAGGACGAGGCACATGGCGAGGATTACAGTAAAAAGGAATTGTGCACAGAGTGTGAAGTTGTCCCATTCTTGCGCGGTTCGGCTACGGACCTCAACTTCCCCTTTGCCTTGGCGATCATCGCGGTTGTGATGACCCAGGTCTACGGCGTTTGGGCGCAGGGCGGTCATTATTTCGAGAAGTTTGTGCCGGTAAAGAAATTGGTCAGCGGAGGCCTTTTTGGCCTGATCGATTTTGGCGTGGGTATCCTGGAAATCATCCTGGAATTCGCCAAGATCCTCTCCTTTGGCTTCCGGTTGTTTGGAAACATTTTCGCTGGTGCGCTGTTACTGTCGATTATTGGTGTGCTCGTACCAGTGCTGTTGCCGCCTGGTTTGTATCTCTTCGAAATATTCTTCGGCGCAATCCAGGCCTATGTGTTCTTCTTGCTGGCCACCGTGTTTATCAGTGGTGCGCTGGAGAGCCATCATTAAAACTATGAAGGATTTATGTTCGTCAGGTAATCCGCGGTAAGGTTCCGATTTGGGAGATATGGTGCGTGCAGCGCATGCCCTATATCCCCCAAATCGAACGTCTTCCCCGGTGTATTTTGGCGGGCCAGTTAAAATCAATATTCTCGGAGGAACTTATGGAGTACAATGAATTTTTCGTCAATGGTATGAGATTGCTTGGCGCTGGTATGGCCATGTTGGGCGCGATTGGCGCCGGTGTAGGTGTCGGCATTGCTGCTTCCGGTGGTGTTCAGGCTATGGGCCGCAATCCTGATGCTGCCCCCATCATCCAGACCAACATGATCCTGGGTATGGCCTTTGCTGAGGCAGTTGCTATTTACGCCCTGGCGGTGGCGTTGATCATCGTCTTCGCTGCATAATACAGGAGCACTAAATGGATAAATTAGGTGT
>CAZUSV010000014.1:0-46512 GCA_964622645.1 uncultured Anaerolineales bacterium | reverse complement strand
CCATTTTTGGGGGGTCGGGGGGGGCGCCCCCCCCCCATCACCCCTAAATCTGGGGAATTACCCCCGGTTATTCTAAGAGAGTAAGGAATTAAAGGCGCTATCGTAGACCAAACCCTGGGTATGGCTTCAGGTTAGAGATTTGGCTTTGGTTATGCTCTCTTCAAAAGCTGGAAAAATCAAACGTCTTACACGTGAGCTACACGCTCTAACCGAGGTATCCAAGACGATCACAGCGCGGCTCGAGTTAGCGCAGCTCCTTGATGCAATTATGGGGAGGATCATCGGTGTTTTGGAACCCGCTGATGTTGGCACGATCATGCTCTGGGACGAATCAGCCGGTCTTTTCCGTCCTGTCGCGGCATTTGGTTATGATCTGGAATTGTTGTCGATTTTGGGTTTGCGCGCTGGTGAATCGATAACAGGAAAAATATACGATAGCGGGCAAGTACGCATTTTTTGTACACCCCAGGAAATCTCTCATGCAATGGCGGATATGCGATCGGCTAACCGGAAGGCAATGGCGCGTGCCTTTGGTTCTGATGAATTACCTCGCTGTATCGTAGCCGCGCCAATTGCCGTTGATGATCGCAAATTTGGTGTTTTGGTTCTAGAAAATATCAAAAACCCTGCGATTTTCTACGAGGACGATTTGCCGTTTGTGCAGACTTTAGCTGATTTAATCGCCCTGGCAATTGAGCGCGCCCGACTTGATGCACAAGCTGATGTCGTCATGGAAGCCCAACGGATCGAACATATGCGTTCCGAGGTAATGGCCACCCTTTCGCATGAACTGCGCATGCCCCTGACTGTCATCCAGGGCTATTCTTCAGCGCTGATGCTTGACGAGGTGGAGTGGAGCGAGGCTAAGCGCAACGAGTTCCTGAATCTAATTGAGCAAGAATGTGAAGATATGCAAGCCATGATCCAGGATATCTTGGATACTTCACTCATTGAAGTGGATCAACTGGCTATCCAGTGTGAACCTCTACGCTTGCAGCACCTGGTTCACGATTTGGCTCTGGAAATCCAACACCGCACAGATGCCCATCGGCTGGTGATAGACTTTCCCTCGGATTTCCCTATCGTTGAGGCCGATCCTCACTGGATCAAGCAGGTTTTTCGAAACATTCTCGATAATGCCATCAAATACTCCCCCAATGGGGGATTAGTTGTTATTAAGGGAGAAGTGCGCCCTCATGATGTGGTCGTCAGTTTATCGGATCAGGGCATTGGCATCTCGCCCGAGGATTTGATCCCTTTATTTGAGAAATATTTCCGTGTGCGTTCATCTGAAACCCTGCATGTTCCCGGGACCGGCCTTGGATTGCCCATCGCACGCACAATCGTTGAGGCCCATAGAGGGCGGATTTGGGCAGAAAGCAAGTTAGGGCAGGGGACGACGCTTTATTTTTCACTCCCGCGGGTTGCAATAATCAACGAGGCAGAATAGGAACGTCCATGAACAAAGCTCGTATTCTGGTCGTGGATGATGACCCAAAACTCATCCGTCTGGTGCGCGAAATCCTCAGCGCTACAGGTTACGAAGTGCTGACCGCCAATCGAGGGGATCTGGCCATCGAAATGGTAGGTCTCGAACAACCTGATCTGCTCTTGTTAGATATCATGCTTTCAAGTTCGCTAGATGGATACGAGGTTGTCAAGCGCGTGCATGAGTTTTCAGATGTGCCGATCATCATGTTGACCGCCAAAGTGAAGGAATCCGATATGTTGCGTGGGTTTGATGTCGGGGTGGATGACTATATCACCAAGCCATTCAGTTCCAAAGAATTGTTAGCACGAGTGCGAGCGGTCTTGAAGCGTGCCAAAGGCGCTCCAGTAGAACAGGCTGAATCAGAGATCGTGTGCGGGGAGTTGCGGATCAACCTGCCCCAGCGCCGCGTGGTAATGCGTGAGGCTGAAGTTCATTTGACACCCACTGAATATAAACTCCTGCATGAGCTGGCCATACACCGCAACCAGGTATTGATCCATGAACAGCTTCTCAGCGCAGTTTGGGGAGAAGAGTACCGTAATGACCATGATTACTTGCGCACTTACATCTATCAGCTTCGAAAAAAACTCGAGCCTGATCCTGGTCAACCAAAGATGATTCTCAGGTGTCGCGGGGTAGGATATATGTTGGCTTGCGAGGAACAACAGGAGTGTTGATCCTTTTTGGCTCTCTAGGAATCGCCGGGGCAGCTCCCAGATTTGGGGGTATAGGGCGTGCTCCGCACGCCCTATACCCCCAAATCTGGACATTACCACGGGAATTCCTAGAAGCCCTCCTTTTTTCTTCCAACTAAGGAAGGGATGTACCCGAATTTTTGGGGAGATTGCCTCTTTGGCGGCTCAGTCTTTAGGCATAGGGCAATAGAATTTCACGCAATACTCACGTAACTGCCCAATATTTTTACGTGCCCATCACGGCCTCTTCGATACAATCGTTAGTGCATTCATTCACGATTTGGATGTACTGTTATGAGGGGGCTTCTTTGGGTATTTAGGCCCCCTTTCTCCTGTGAGCCTGTCAAGGAGAGATGTTTCCATGCATGTTTCGATCAGCGAAATACACGATATCATCAACCGCGAAGCCACTGGTCAGGGTTCTTTGATTGCGGCTTTGGAGGAGATCCAGGATCGCTATCAATATCTCCCTCCTGAGGCATTGATCCTGGCCAGTGAGCGGATGGGGATTCCGCTCTCACAAACCTACGCTGTGGCTACTTTCTATAATGCTTTCAGCCTGATGCCCAAAGGCAAACATAATCTGTGTGTGTGTATGGGCACTGCCTGTCACGTCAGAGGCAGTCCTCAATTACTCGATCGCCTGGAAACTAAATTAGGAATCGATGCAGGTGAGACCACGCGCGACCGTATGTTCACTCTTGAAACGGTCAACTGCCTGGGAGCGTGTGCCTTGGGACCTATCGTCGTGACAGACGGGGAGTATTCCGGGCAGATGACACTCCAGAAGGCCGACAGGTTGCTAAAGCGGGTCATCAAGTTGGAGGAGGATCGATGAAACGGTTCCACACAATAGCAAACTTCCAAGCCTGGCAGGATGTTCTCATTGCAGAGAAGGATCATAGTAAGTCTTGTTTGCATGTGTGTGATGGTACCGGCTGCAGAGCTTTGGGCAGCCAAAAGGTGCTAACAGATTTCTGGGATGAAATCAGCAAAGCAAAATTGGACACCCCGATTGAAGTCATTGGAACAGGGTGTCCTGGTTTCTGTGAATACGGACCATTGGTAACGGTGTATCCACAGCGCATCTCATACCAGAGGGTCAGCCCCAATGATGTTCCTGAGATTGTCGGAAGAACCTTGACTCAAGGTGAGATCATCGAGCGGCTGCTCTACGAGGACCCTCAAACAGGCAGCCACATTCACACCGAGCCTGAGTTGCCTTTCTACCAGAGACAAAAAAGAGTGGTGCTGGATTTCCTGGGCGTCATTGATCCAAATAAGATGGAAGATTATATCGGCTTAGGCGGGTATTCGTCGCTGACGAAGGTACTTTCCTCGATGACACCTGAGCAAGTTATCGCAGAGATTAAGAATGCTGGATTGCGGGGCAGGGGTGGCGCTGGGTTCCCAACAGCGATAAAGTGGGAATTGTGCCGCAACAATGTGCAGAAAGCTGGTACAGGCTTTGTGGTTTGCAACGCCGATGAGGGCGATCCTGGTGCTTTCATGGATCGATCCATTTTGGAAGGCAACCCGCAAGCGGTCATCGAAGGCATGATCATCGGCGCCTACGCCATGGGAGTTCAACAGGGCTATGTTTATGTGCGGGCGGAGTACCCCTTAGCGGTTGACAATCTCAGGATCGCTGTCCAGCAGGCCAGCGAAGCCGGATTGCTGGGCGAGAATATTCTAGGAAGCGGCTTCTACTTTTCGCTGGATATCCGCTTGGGGGCGGGAGCCTTTGTTTGTGGTGAGGAGACTGCCTTGATGGCATCTATCGAGGGCAGGGTTGGTGAGCCGCGCCCCCGCCCGCCATATCCTGCAGAGAATGGTCTTTGGGGTCAGCCCACCAATATCAACAACGTCAAAACTTGGGCCTCTGTGCCGATCATTATCGACAAAGGTGCAGACTGGTATTCAAGCATAGGAACACAGAACAGCAAGGGCACCATGATCTTCTCGGTAGTAGGCAATATCAACAACACCGGGCTGGTCGAAGTACCCATGGGCATCTCTCTGCGTGAGTTGATCTATGATATCGGTGGCGGTGTTCCTAATGATAAGCAGCTCAAAGCAATCCAGATTGGAGGCCCTTCCGGGGGGTGTATCCCTGCTGAGCACCTGGATGTTCAGGTAGATTATGAATCTCTCACTAGCTTGGGAGCGATTATGGGCTCAGGTGGCATGGTGGTCGCCGACGAAGATACCTGCATGGTCGATTTTGCGCGCTATTTCATGGAATTCACCCAGGAAGAGTCGTGCGGAAAATGTGTTCCCTGCCGTGTGGGTACGAAGGCCATGCTGGCCACGCTCGAACGCATCTGCGCTGGCAAAGGGCGGCCGGGGGATGTGGAATATTTACTGGAACTGGGAGAAGAAATCAAGCTGACCTCCCTGTGCGGGTTGGGACAGACTGCGCCTAACCCGGTGCTCTCCACAATTCGATATTTCCGTGACGAATACGAAGCCCACATCATGGACGCTACCTGCCCGGCTAAGGTCTGCAAGGGATTGATCACGTACTTGGTGATCCCCGAAAATTGTCCTGGTTGCATGGTTTGTTTGCGCAATTGTCCAGATGGCGCAATCAGCGGTGACAAAAAGGAAGTTCACGTTATCGACGAAGAATCGTGCACCCGCTGTGGCATGTGTGAGAGCGTGTGTAATTTCGACGCAATTATGGTGGTGTGAATATGATCCACTTGACGATAGATGACAAGCCCATAGAGATAGCTCAAGATCGAACACTTCTGGATGCTTGTCGTGAGCACGGCATTCATGTGCCCACGCTTTGCTATCACCCTGCTCTGGAACCGTACGGTGGTTGTCGATTATGTATGGTGGAAATTTGCCAAGACTCTCAGCCTTCCAAGTTAGTGGCAGCTTGTGTGTATCCCTGCCAGGAGGGTATGGTTGTCAACACCAACAGTGAGAGGGTCAAGCGCAGTCGCAGGATGATCGTCGAACTGCTGATGGCAGGCGCATATACAACGCCAGAAATAATGTCATTGGCTGAGGAGTTGGGGGTGAAGGATATCCGCTACAAGATGCCTGAGGAGAACGGCTGCATATTGTGTGGCTTGTGTGTCAGGGCATGCAACGAAATCGCCAATATCAGTGCTATCAGTGTTGTCCAACGCGGCATTGCCAAGAAGGTCAGCACGCCCTTCCAGATTGCCTCTTCACGTTGTATCGGATGTGGCACCTGTGTGCTGATCTGCCCAACGGGTGTGTTCAACTTGAGTGATGTGTTAGGGGCCAGTCGCGATGCAGTTTCAGACCCTTCATATCGGCGGCGTTATTATCGGGTTGGTACAGAACTCGATTTGCGACCCAGTTTCGTTCAAGATGTGACAGGCTTGCTGGCAGGAGGAAAGAATGCAGAATGAACTGATGAATGAAGTAGATATCGTTCAGTCCATTACTCATGAGCAGGAATCTCCTGTACGTGTTGGCGTTGTTGTCTGCGATTGTGGTAACAAGATCAGTGGTGTCATCGATACCCAGGCATTATGCCAGCACGCCAGCAAGTTGCCTGAAGTCGCCTATGTTTTTCATGAACCCTACCCGTGCAGCAAAGATGGCCGTGAACGCCTTCGGCAAGCGATCGTCGACCAGGAATTGAATCGGGTGCTAGTTGCGGGATGCTCCCCTCGCCTCGTCCGCAGTATGTTCAGGGCGATCGGACAATCACGAAATCTGGCCCGCAGCTTTGTGAATATGGCCAATATTCGCGAACAATGTGCTTATGTGCATGCGGCTGATCCCAGCGTGGCCAATAGAAAAGCTGCTGGATTAGTCGAAATGGGTGTAGCCCGCCTGGCAACGATCTCTGCAGAGCAACCTCGCATCGAGAGGATGGTCAAATCTGCGCTGTTGATTGGCAGTGATCTCAGTGGGCTGACGGTGGCATTGTCCCTGGCTGATAAGGGCATTCCCCTGACGTTGGTCGAACATGCCGGGGGTTTCGGAGCCGCCATCCCCGATGACATGCGCAAGCGCACTCGCCAGCGAACCATCGCCATGGGGCAGATGGCATTGGAACACCCTCAAATAGATGTCTTGTTTGATGCTCAGGTCACCGAAATTACCGGTCATCCTGGCGACTATACCGTTCACGTCCAGCGAGCTGGAGAAACTACTGCTTACAATGTCGGTGCTATCATCGTAGCGAATGCCGCTCAACCAAAAAGCCTGGGAAATGGCCAATGGTTTGATCGCAGCCGGGTAAAAACGCAAGCGGAGTTCGAAACTGAATTAGATGATGCTTACATCGAGAAAAGACCCTTGGATTTCGATGATATCGTGATGGTTTTTTGTGCGGAAGAATCTCAACGCAAAATGTGCACGCGCGTATGTTGCAACATTGGCATCCGCCAGGCAATTCAGGCCAAGGAACTCAATCCAGAGGCAAACATAACCGTCTTGTTCCGTGAACTTTATCTGGGTGGTCTTGGGGGATCTTATGAAGAAGAATTCGTCCAGGCTCGTGAGTTGGGTGTGACTTTCTTTCGGTACCGCAGCGAGTTCCCGCCAGTGATTGGGGATCAATCAGTCGATATCCATGATACGCTGACTAGCGAGCCGATTCAGATCCCCTTCGATAGGGTTGTGCTCACTATGCCCCTGATACCGCAGGATAATGCTCCCAAGCTGGCCGCGCTATTAGGCTTACCTCTGGATGAAGTTGGCTTTCTGGCTGAGGCGCGCATGCGTTTGCGCCCTGGCCGCTTCGTTGAACCGGGGATCTACGCCCTGGGCAGTGCTCAGCAGCCCGCGGATACAGACGAATCCTTGTTCCAGGCTTATCTGACCAGCTCGCGCGTGACCCGCTTTCTGAACCAGGATGCCATCAGAGTAGAAACACCAGCCGCCCAGATTGATGTGGACCTTTGTACAGGATGTGGCAATTGTCCGCATGTTTGCCCAACGGATGCCATCAAACTTGAGCGTACTGATGGTGTGCTCTCTCTCACAGAAATCGATAAAGTACGCTGTTTTGGATGTGGCAATTGTGTGGTTGTCTGCCCGGTGAAGGCCATTAGCCTGCCGGGATGGGATTCCGTTGAGATTCCCGTTCAAATCCAGGCTGCTCTCCAATCGGCAACATTCAAAGAACAGGGCAGCAAAATCATCGTGCTTGCCTGTGAATGGAGCGCATATGGCGCGGCAGATCTGGCCGGGGCACGCAATTTCCCTTACCCGGCGGATGTGCGCATTATCCGCACCAACTGTTCCGCTCGCTTCGATCCTCATCACATCCTGTGGGCTTTTTTGAATGGCGCTGATGGGGTATTTCTGGGAGCTTGCCCATCCGGTGAATGTCATTATGGGAGCGGCAACTTATATGCTACTGAGCGTATGCAATCCCTGTGCAAGGCATTGGAAATCTATGGTGTAGACCCGACTCGATTGCGTCTGGAATATATTTCTGTCGATGATGGCAGCAGATTCGCACAATTAATGAATGAGTTCGAAGTTGAATTGAACGAGATAGTTACCTCTTCAAGCGATCGATTAGTCAGTTTGTAGTTTTAGGAGTTACGCAGATGGAATGGGCTTATCGAATGCAGCCCCCCCAGCCCCCCAATACTGGGGGGAGATCTATCATAGTTCCCCCCAACGCCAAAGGCGGGGGGGTTAGGGGGGCAACTGCGGTACTCTTCTGACAAGCTTGCATTGGAAATAAGCAATAACCTAAACAGGAGGAAGTTATGTCCAAACGACTTGAAAAAGAGGTCTGGGCGCTGGACAACTGTGCCGGGTGTGGTCTATGTGTAGCCGCCTGCTCTAAGCAGGTACTCGGCTGGAATGGCGGTGACCACCCCATATTAATTGAGCATACCAAGACCCTGGGTTATTCACATACACCCCTTGATAGTTGTTCGTTTTGTGAGAAATTCTGTGAAGAAGCCTGCCCGCGGCTGGAACGTTGGCCCGAACTGGATGCCAAAGTGACCCTGGCGGCACGCGCCCGAGGACCGATAGAGGCAGGTATGCCTAATGATGTCATTCGCAGTATTCTGGCTGCTGGACGCAGTGCAGGGTTGCTGGATGGAGTGGTGATGCTCGACCTGGATCCCTGGGAACTCAAGCCTATCGCCCGGGTGGTGTCTACGGTCGAGGAGATCGTGGATAGTGTGGGACCACAATACCTTTGGGCGCCGGTGCTAGACGTTCTCAATGAGGCCATATTTACCCGCCGAATGCAGAATGTAGCTGTTGTAGGCACACCCTGCGCGGCGCAGGCCATCCGCAAGATCAGGGAATCTCCTAATCCCCGTCTGAAGCATTACCAGGATGCTATCCGATTGAGTATTGCTGTCTTTTGTACAGGCATCTACCGGCCCGATCTGATCGAAGATGTATTAGTCCAGCGAATGGGTGTACCGCGCGATCAGGCTATGCGTTTGGATATCTCTGCAGATCGTGAGTGGATGCGAGTGACCTTGTGGGATGGCAGCCTAAAGACCATCCCCCGGCAGCAGGCTGAAACCCATACCCGCACTGGATGTGGAAGTTGTGACGATTACCTGGGTGAATCCGCTGATCTGGCAGTAGGCGCCTTGGGAACCAGGGAAGACCAATCTACTTTGATCATCCGCACGCGCACCGGTGATATCTTTGTCCGCAACGCCGTTCAAATGAATTTATTGCAAGTGACCGATGATGTGGATATGGATGCGCTGGCCGCCGCTGCCAGCGAAAAAGACCGCCGCGAACGCGCCCAGGCATTCAAGGATTTACAGGTGCTGATGCTGGATGGATTGGCAGATCCTCTCAAACGTGGTGAGGCCATCCAACAGTTTGTTCGGTTATATCGTACTCCGATCCGGTCTGGCCCGGAAGTTGAAGTTCGCAGTAATTGTACAGGGTGTTGACGTAGGGCGTATTCAATTGCTTCAACTTCACCACAATAAATTTTCCGCAGGAGTTGTCTAATGGAAACCATAAATGCGAAATCAAAAGACCTTAAAAATGTCAATGCGGCTTTGAAAGAGTCGCTAAATGGCGATCCAGTCAGCGTGAAAAACGCTGCTCATCTGCATGGACTGGCAGCGGGTTTTGATCATGGCCAGGTGGTGGTTCAGGGCAATGCCGGGGATTATCTTGGCGTGCTCAATGCTGGGGCAACCGTCAGGGTCACGAAGAATGCTGGTAAATACCTGGCTGATAATATGACGGCTGGAACAGTCATTGTCGAGGGGAGTACAGATTATGGTGCTGGCCAGTACTGCTATGGGGGTACCGTCGTGGTGCATGGCAGCACCGGTGACTTTACTGCAACGATGAACAAGGGAGCTACAATCATCATCGCCGGAGATGTAGGTGACGAAGTGGGTACCTACATGCTCAATGGTGATCTGGTGGTTGTGGGCAATGCTGGTAAGAACTTTGCCAATTATCTGATCCGCGGCAATGTCTATTTAGGTGGTGAGTGTGAGAGCATGGGACACAATGTGCGCGTGGAGCAGCTCACGGATGGTGATATTGCCAAGCTGCGTGAACAATTCGAGACATATGCGATCGATGCTGATCCAACGAGCTTCAAGAAACTTGTCGCGGCATCGAAAAAGCCCTTTTATCACTAGGAGGATTCTATGGCTGTCGTAGGTGCTTTTTGTGTAAGTGTGAACCGAGAATCTTGCGTAAACGCCCGTATGCCGGGAAAATGTGCCACGTGTGCTGAAGTGTGTCCTCATGGGGTATATGCCCTCGATGTTCGTACAGGCGAAATGATCATCCAGAACTATAATGCTTGTGTAGGTTGTCGCATCTGCTCGGAGTTCTGTCCGTCCAATGCAATTCGCATCAATCCGGCCGAGTCGGAGTATCTCAGCCGTTATCCGTGGACCTTTGGTGCTGTCGAGGAAATCCATCATAAAGCTTTGACCGGAGAGTATCTGCTGAGGGGCTTTGGCACTCAGGGGCCTACACCCAACTTCGACATGATCACCGTAGTGCCCAGCCAGATTGCCAGCCCTGCCCCTCAGGATAAGTATCGCGAGGCCTGCGATATGGAAGTGGTCATTGGCAAGGATACTTGTGAAAATCCAATGCATTTGAAGCTGCCCTTTGTCTGGCCGGCGATGTCGTATGGCGCGCTGAGCAGGGAGGCCAAGTTAGCCCTGGCGATTTCCGCTGCTATGACGGGTATTGCGACCAATACTGGTGAAGGTGGGCTCATCCCTGAAGAGAGCTGGCTGTCGCGGGGCTACGCAGATGAAGAGCGGAACCACAAGGAATGGGAGCCAGGGGGGTACCTGGTGATCCAATGGTCTACTGGTCGTTGGGGAGTATCGGCAGATTATGTCAACGGTGGTGATGGGGTCGAGATCAAGATCGGCCAGGGCGCCAAACCAGGCATGGGTGGACACTTGTTAAGTGAAAAAGTACCCGAAGAAATTGCCCAGATACGCGGTCTTCCGGAAGGCTCTGACGCCCTCAGCCCTTGTCGTTACTATGATGTCCAAACCTTGGATGATATGAAACACACCGTGGCCTTCCTGCGCGATGTCACGGATTACAAGTACCCCATCTTTTTCAAGCTGGGACCCTCGCGCCCCTATGCCGATGTCGCCGCCTGCATCGAAGCGGGCGCGGATGCTATCAGCATCGATGGCCTGGTCGGTGGTACGGGCTGTTCGCCTGATTTGGTCACCCAGGGGGTGGGTATCCCCACGATTGCCTGCATCCCACCCGCGGTTCAGGCCCTCAAAGATTATGATGTGCATCATAAGGTCAAACTGATCGTCTTGGGCGGGATCCGCAATGGGCTGGATGCCTTCAAAGCGCTGGCCATGGGCGCTGATGCGGTCGGCTTTGGCAGCGCAGCCGAAGTTGCCTTGGGCTGTCGGGTGTGCTATGCCTGCCATAAGGGCAATTGTCCCTATGGTATTACCAGTCACAAACCTGAGATGCGGGCGCGTCTCGACCCCTTGGAAGGAGGTATCAAGTTAGCCAATTTCATCAAAGCAACGGGTGAAGAGGTCAAGATCCTCACCATGCTCTCTGGCCATAATCGTATCGTGGATCTTACCCCAGAGGACCTGCGCGCCATGGATATGAACACTGCCGCTCTTACAGGTCTCAAACTGGCCGGGTACGAACGCCCGTTGCCCATGTGGGAGAATGGCTATCAAGATATGTTTGGCAATGGAAATGGCCACAAATAGTTTAGTCAACCCGTAAGATGTCTACCCTACAATTCGATCAAGCCGTTGCTGACAAGATGGTCGAAAAAGCCATCGCATTTTGCGCGCAGAAGAATTTCGCCGGAGAATCGCACAGCACGCGTCATGCCCTGAGCCAGGGTCGCTGTGACATTTGTGGGGATGTGATAGATAGTTTGGGTGGACAGATTGGCGAGTATCTTGGGCAGATGGATAAGACAATCAAAGCTGTCTACCGTTACGGGCCTGAAGCCGATATCGATCGCTTGTCTGATGGTGACGGATCAGCCTACAGGCGTAGGACGGGGATCAATCTGGTTGCCTGGACAGACCGCAAGAGCGCGGCCTTAGGAGCCTTGGGATCCACCCTGGAAACCGTGATTGCTGAGAGTCGCCAAAAGATCGGGTGTAGCAATTCCAGACCGGTGTGCTATGCCCTCGATCTGCAAATTGTAGATGATGAAGAGGTTCTAGAGCGCCGTGGTTATGGTGCAGTGGTTGATTCTGAGTACCTGCGTTCAAGCAAAGTCTGGGTACGACCTCGACATACGATCGAACAAACTCATCTGGAACATGGTCAAAAGACACAGGATTCACTCGTTGATTTACTGGCCTCCCTTAATCCTGAGATGGTGCCAGAGAGTAAGCTTCTCGAGTATGCCTCTGCCATCGAACGGATTGCTCTGGGAGAACGCGGGTCATTGGAACACTACTTGACTGAGTTGAAGGTCGTCTTGATCCGCAAGATCATCAGCGACCAGCTCTCGTATATCAATGTTGCCAAACAATGGTTTACGACGGATGATTTAGCGGACTTGCAGCAACGCAGGATCGGCTACGGAAAAATCGGAGGCAAAGCCGCTGGCATGATGCTGGCAGCCCGGATCCTTAATGATGTCGCCGACGAAGATATCAAAGCCTGTGTGCAAATCCCAGAGTCTTATTTCTTAGGTTCAGATTTGATCTACATCTTCATGGCCATGAACGGGTTGATGCACTGGAATGACCAGAAATACAAGCCCGAGGGCAATATCCGCTCTGAATATTCACAAATTCAAGAGGAGTTCCAGGCCGGAGAATTTCCTCCAGAAATATTGAACGAACTTCGCAGGATTTTAGAAGCAATCGGCCCAAAACCATTGATCGTGCGTTCATCCAGCCAATTGGAGGATGCTTTTGGGACAGTATTTGCCGGAAAGTACGATAGCTATTTTTGTCCCAATCAGGGCTCTCCCGAACAGAATCTAGATGCCCTGACCAACGCCATTGCCAGGACATATGCCAGCACATTGAAACCTGAGGCTTTGCTTTACCGTCGTAGTAAAGGTCTGCAGGATTATGACGAACGCATGGCTGTGCTCATTCAAGTTGTCCAGGGTGAGCAGTTTGGGAATTATTTTTTGCCCCATGCAGCTGGGGTGGCTTTTAGTCGCAATCTGTACCGCTGGTCACCAGAGATCCGTCGAGAGGCTGGCTTTGTGCGTCTGGTTTGGGGTTTAGGGACACGAGCTGTTGGAAGAGTGGGGGATGACTATCCCCGTCTGGTTGCCTTGAGCCATCCCAATTTGCAACCGGATGACTCCGCGGATGCGATCCGCCGTTATTCCCAACATTATGTTGATCTGATCGATCTCGAGGACAATCAGTTCAAAACTCTGCCCGTCCATGAAGTGCTCACGCCGCGTTATGGTCCGTTGCGCTACCTTGCTCAATTGGAACAGGATGGTTTCTTTGCCACACTCAGGATGCGAGTCAGGAATGATGATGTGCCTCGACTGGCGATCACATTCAGTGAATTCATCCAACGAACCCCCTTTGTCGAATTGTTGTCGAAGATCCTGCGTACCATAGAAACCCACTATCACGCCGCCGTGGACATGGAATTCACCGTGCAAATCACCGATCCGCGTGCTCTTGATCCCCAGGTTCGCATTTCATTATTGCAATGCCGTCCCCAACCTCATTTGACAGAAGACTTGGATATTAAATTACCAGAGAACCTGCCCTCTGAACAGCTGGTTTTCTCGACCAATTTCATGGTGCCGCGCGGCTATTTGGCGAACATCCGCTATGTCCTTTTCGTCAAACCCCAGGGGTACTATTCCCTTCCATCACAATCTGCTCGTAATGAGATTTCCATGACGATCTCACGCTTGAATGACAAACTGGGCGAGAAGGAATTCATTTGCGTGGGATCAGGACGTTGGGGCAGCGCCAATACCGATCTGGGTGTATTCGTCAGTTACGCCGATATCTATAACGCAGGAGCGCTGGTCGAATTATCAGGAGAGGGGATTGGTCCTGCGCCTGAACCCTCGCTGGGCACACACTTCTTCCAGGATTTGATGGAAGCTCAGATCTATCCTCTGGCGCTCCAGGTCGATGGCCAGGATATGTTCTTCAACCGGGACTTCTTCTATAACTCCCCAAATTGCCTGTCTGAGTGGATCGAGGCGGATGAGACCCTCGGGAAATGTATTCACCTCATCGATGTAGCAGTCTATCGCCCTGATCATCATCTTGAGATCGTCATGGACGATGATGCTGGTCAGGCAGTCGCCTTTTTGTCTCCCAACGAATAATCTGCACACCCTTGGGTGTATTTTTTTCTGGTATAAATATTGATAATGGTACGAAAATAGGTAGATCTCGTTCCATCCGCTCTGCGGTGGAACGCTTCTTCACTCTCTGTTGATTATCAGATAAAGCCAGGACGCAATTTTAGGAGAACCACCATGAAACTCACAAATTTTATTCCCTTGCTAATCACTCTGTTAATAGCCGGCCTGTTTGCTACTTTTGCCTCTGCTCAAGCCGATGACCCTGCCCCGCCCCCCGATCCCGTGAAATTGATCTTCATCCACCATTCTGTCGGGGAAAATTGGCTTACCGACGGTAATGGGGATCTGGGGCGCGCACTGGGGGAAAATAATTATTTCGTCAGCGACACCAACTATGGCTGGGGGCCAGATTCGATTGGCGATGCCACCGATTACTACAACTGGTAC
This sequence comes from uncultured Anaerolineales bacterium, assembly GCA_964622645.1. Taxonomy (GTDB): domain Bacteria; phylum Chloroflexota; class Anaerolineae; order Anaerolineales; family UBA11858; genus NIOZ-UU35. The sequence continues at coordinate 32,141 of CAZUSV010000014.1, read as the reverse complement.
GATTGGTTTATCGGACCAGAAAGCAGCCGTTACCTCGATGCGCTCTACACGGAGAGCGGGAAGAATTCATCCTACACCCGCTCTTTGACTGATCCAGGCGGCGAAAACCAGATCATCTTGTTCAAATCCTGTTTCCCCAACTCTGATTTGTCAGGTAGCCCAAACGACCCACCTTCCGATGGAGAATGGCATACCATCAGTCATGCCAAGTACGTTTACAACCAATTGCTGGATTATTTCATCACCCGTCCCGACAAGCTGTTCATCGCCATTACCCCTCCGCCTTTGCTCAATACCGACAATGCCGAGAATGCCCGTCAGTTCAGCCGCTGGCTGGTCGAGGATTGGCTGATCGAGAATGATTATCCTCTCGATAATGTGGCCGTCTGGGATTTTCACAACATGCTCACCGACCCTGACAACCACCACCGCTACCAGGATGGCCTCATCGACTATACGATTACCCACGGTGCGGGATTTTTGTATTATGACTCAGATGGGGATGAACATCCCAATAGTGCCGGCAATCAAAAGGCGACCGATGAATTTGTGCCCATGTTGAACATCTTCTACAACCGCTGGATCGCGGGAGCCCAGGCCTCGTCTGCTCCCCAACAGGAGGCCCAGACTCAGCCCGAGGCTGGTGAGGCTGCCCCAGAGCAGGATCAACCCCCAATGGCGTTCGCCGGAGGCAGCCTGGTCGATGGTTTTGAATCCGTCCCACCTGCAGGCACCTACGGCTGGGAATCATTCTGGGATGATGCCAATCCTTCCACAACACTATCTTGTGCGGTGGATAGCAGCGCGGCACAGTCCGGAAGCTCCTCGCTGAGAATCGATTTCCACATCGAACCAGAGAGCTGGGGAACCTGCGCATTGATGTATAATAGCCCACCTGGATTTGGCGGCACCCGCGGCCTTGCCTTCGATTATCACGCTGAAGCGGCAGCGCTTCTTTTCAATGTGGATGCCTATGGGGGCAGCCCAGATGCCCGTTCCACCTACCACTATATCGTTGAAACTGTCCCCGAAAGCGTCGAAGGTTGGGTGCATATGGAGTTGACCTGGGATCAGATTCTGCGCGTAGATTGGGAGGAGAATCCTGGTAACCCTGTAGATCCAACAGAGATCAACGGATTTGCCTTTGGCTTCGATACCTATCCTGATACCCCTAACTCTGGCACCATCTGGATCGATAATTTTGCGCTCTTAGGTGGCGAGGATGCCCAAACTCACCCCCAACCCATCGCCGAAGCACAACCTGTAGAAGGGCAGAGTGAAACGCAGGTAGAACTTCAGGACACTGCATCAACTGACAGTTCAGATGGTCGCAGGATGTGTCCTGGATCCATGGCATTGAGTCTTTTGGTAGTGGCTGGGGTTGGTATAGCAGCTAGGAGCAGGCAGTAGTTTGGTTACGTCAGAACAAAAGGTGTAATGCAAGAAGTTCAACTTCTGACAGAAGTTGAACTTCTTTAATCGCCATGTTGGGGGGGGTGCTCGCTAAAGATCTACATCACCAATTTGCTCCAATCTACATCGTGAACAGTGCGGTACAGCCCGTGATCGTCATCCACAGCGCGGAAATCCAGGTTGGTGAAAACAGCTTGCGCCAGTTGGCGAGTAGCATCCAGGGGTATGATCTCATCTCGCCCACCGTGGTAGATGATCGTGGGGACATCGATGGGTTCGGGTGGGTTTGCTGCGAAATTTGGCCAAATTAATGCCGGGGCCAATAAGATCTGCTTCTTTACCTGTCCCGGATGTTCGCAGGTGAAGAGCGCAGCCATCAAGCCCCCAAAACTCGAGCCGATCACCGTCCATCCCGAGTGCTTCCCCATGATGGCGTGCAGCGCCTGCATACGCTCACCCAGCGGACCGCGAAAATCTGGCGTCAAGATCTCAGGAAATAACGCCCGCAGCAGCGTCGCCTTGACCCCCTGACTAGAGCCTTCTAATCCGTGAAGGAAAATTAGTTGCATGAGGGTCTAAATAGTTTCATCTTAATCCGCTTTCGAGAGGCTATCACAGGCCATCAAAATTGCTTCTGCTACCGCGCTGATGTTTTCTTTCACATCCAAGTTGGTAAAGCGGATCACGGTATAGCCACGGTCATTTAACCAGTCTGTGCGTGCCTGGTCATAATCCTCTTGCGCGGCATGAGAATCGCCATCAACCTCGATCACCAATCTGGCCTTGGCGCAGTAGAAATCTACGATGAAATACCCAATCGGGTGCTGACGGCGAAATTTGTACTCGCCTAGATTGCGGTTGCGCAACACCTGCCAGAGTTTCTGTTCTGACAGAGTTTGCGGTTGGCGTAATTCGCGTGCTCGCCGTCGGATTTCTGGGTGGATGCGGTGACATTAACACGTCACATGAAAGAGCCCAATAATCTTCCCCTCTTCTGCGTTCCAAAGTTTTCTCGCTTTGGGTGTGGCAGCCAATACCACTGCAATCTCCTTTTCATTGAAAAACGCTGCTGCTTCCTCGGATAGGTGCACCCTGTCGAACATGCCGCTGCCAATGAGCAGCTTCTCTGCTCCCTGCTCGTAAATGTGCTGTGCTTCTGCCAGTGATAGCTTGTGGGAGGTGCCGTAGAGTTCTTTGGAGAGTTTCTTTTTGCGTTTTCTAACCTTTCCATCCAAACGGATCAGCACATCGTGGGGATATTTCTCATCCTGGATGGTGATAGTGCCAAATGAAGTTGAATTAATTGTAGGGAGCATAATTACGACCTGTCAATTGAAAGTGGTCTTGTAGATCGCTCTTGCTAATCGCTTCGACGAATTGTTCCTTGTCGGTATGGTCATTATAAATCAATCGGGCTTGTGTTCTTCATAAGCTTCTACACGGTAGCTCCAGCCTAAACCATGGGATGCACAGTTTGTCCTTCTCGTGTCATTCTAAGCCCCGACACCACACTATGCGGTCCTTCCTGCAGGTGCGCCTACGGCGAGGTGTGAAGCGTGCCTCGCGGTCGGAGAACATATCGAAGGGGATCTCAAGAATCTCTGCTTACCAAAAAATACCCATTGTCATCACACTAGGCAGGCTGGGATTCGGGCTGTATGTCTTTGATTTCTAGAGCAAGTGCTGTTTAGCGACCTCTAGAAACTCCTTTGCCCAAGAGATAAGCTTTATGGCATCTTCTAGATTTACAGCCTCCCCGATGCCATAATCCCCCACTTGCCGTTCGCTTTGTGAAATTATCAAGTATTTGTGGAACTTCGGATCAAGCACCTCGGTTTTGGCATATTCTTTCCCAAATGCTGCGATGACAGCAGCATGGCTAGAGAAAGTCTGCCCTTTTTCGAGCAAGAAGGCTTCGGCGAGATAAAACATTGCATAATAGGCGCGAGAGGCGGCAAATCCAGCGAATGATTTTTGGAGTAAAGTTTCTGCTGCTATGATGCTATCATGCGCTTTCGCTACCAGTTCCTTGATCTCGTTCAAATGGCAATCCCCTCTCTTTTGACATTCAAGACAAACGGGCTTTTCTCGTTCTTGAAACGATCGTGAGAAATGAAAGCACTAGAAATGACGACATCGTTCTCTAGCGAAAGACCGCATGTAATCGGAGATGTCATTTCGAGGAGTTCCAAGTGATTGAAATTCCCACGGATTACTGCCAATATATCGATATCTGAGACGGGTTGGGCGTCCCCGCGTGCCTGAGATCCATACAGATATATGGCCTCGAGTCGACTGCCCAAGATTTGCTCGAAATCACTACGGAGTGTAGCAAGAATTTCAGGAAGATTTTGCATACGCTGAATTCCGATCGAAGCTATTATACCTTATCAGGATAATGCTCCCCTGCGGACCTCAGGGAAAGGCAAGTTTCAGGGTAAGCTCTGCTATTGTTTTGGCTGGACTGCCCTCTTACTGGTCGGTGAGATTGCGTATATACTCGCTGACTCCCGGGCAATCTGCATCCAAAGCTGGCACGATACTCTCCCAGCTGAGAAATTCCTCGATTGGAACCGTATTTATGGCACGGGTCAAACATCCCGCCCCGGCATGGTAGTTGACCAAAGTAAAGCGCCACAGATCTACGTAGCTGCTGGTTGCTCCTGGGGGCAAACCCCGCAGATTGGTGATGGTTTGACTCACCTGATGGCAATTAGCTTTCAAGGCTTTGGCAAAGATGGCGATGCTCTGATTGGCGACAGCAAGGTCGATGCCCATCGCGCAATGCGGGCAATCAGCATTGACCAGCTGCATGACGGCCCCTTGTACGAAGGTCTGTTGCTTTTCTGTCAAGGAGGGGTATCCCCGGGGACAGGTTTCGGCGTGCAGCACGCGCTGGCAAGCCTGCGTGTAGACGGATTGGTCCCAAAGCAGCAGTGTGTCAGCCCCTTCAGGGGTCAATTGCCCCAGGCCGCGCTCATCGGGTGAGAGGTAATAGCTGCCCGGCCAAAACTGGCTCTCCTGGGCGATCAGGTTCTTGAGCAATTGTGACGGAATGCCCACCGATCTCCCCGCAGCGATGATCTGGGGATCGAAGCGGTCTTGCCAGGTATCGACTTCGGCACGTGCCTTTTCCAGCCCACAAGGACTGGCGTACCCATTGCCCTCCAGGCCAAAACGGGCGCACTCGGCGGCGTTCACCGCATGGGCAGAAATCAACCGTCCCGCCAGGTAGGTGTAGGGTACATCCGAAGCCAGGGCAGCCACGTCTTGGGGAGACGAAAGCCAGGTGGGTAGCGTCCCTATCGGTGGAAAGATCCTCCAGATTAGCTCACAACTGCTCAGGCTCTGACCCTGCCAGCGGTCGCTGAGCACGTTGACTTGCCAGCTGCCTTCCAATTGAATCGCCCGCAGGCGGGCCTGGTATGCCGGGCTGCTGACCCCGGAGCTGGAGAGGGCATAGAAGCCCATCAATGCACCCTCGGGATCGGTCGGCGGCAACTCTACCTGGCAGTATGCCCCATCACAGGCGAAGGGGACCGCGTTGATGTCGCCTTCGATTTTGCGGATATGTTCGCTGGGCAAGGAGTCTTTGGCCTGGATCTCCAGGATTGGTGGCTGACTGCAAATATAACTCTGGTCGCGGAACTCACAGCCTTGGATATTCAACCAGGCTTCCGGGGGTGGTATCTCATGGGTGTCGCTGGCTGGGGATGATTCTTGCCCTTGGCCTGCGGTTTGGCTTACCGAGATCAGTCGCAGATAGACGCCAGTACAGGTGGAGGTGTCCCCTCCAGCGCTGGCTGCGATGCAAGGGGGTGTATTCAGCCAGTTTTGATAGCGCTCTGCCCCGCATTGGGCGTAGATCTCGGCGCCCGTGGGCAAACCTTCGTGATTGATCTCCAGCAAACACAAGGGCAGACCATCCGACCAGCGCACCAGTTGCCAGGTGTAAACTGCGGCCTGGCTAGCGCGCAATGATGATCCGTCAGGCAGCTCACCCAGCGGGAAGATCAAGATCGGCAGGGTCAGGAAGGCCAGTACCAGCTTGTGGGTCATAGGTGCTTCTTCTGGGAGTTATGGGGGAATCGAAAGGTCAAGGAGGTTTTCTCGACCATATTGGACACATGGCCGGAATATTAATCCACTTGCTTACCCCCAGAATCCTTAGTTGCTTGTTAACAAGCCCCTTCTACTGTAGAGATGCTCTGTGAACCCGTTGGGGTAGGGACTGGTGGCAGGTTTGCTTAATCCCCTTTTGGTGGTCAACGAACCACCCTTTGCTCCTGAGTGCGGCTCAGGATGCTCCGGATCGCCAAAGGCGCGCACACCGAAGGTGCGCAGAGCAAGCGAATGCGAGGTCCATTTTCCAATCCGGAAGGGGGCGAACGCCGACGGAGTCCCCTCGCCTCCCTCTGGGGTAAACTCCGGTTTAATCGATGGTGACTTGGATGATCTCAGCGGCATGCTCACCAGCGGACAGGGATATGCTGATGCTGGCGCAGCAGGAGATGGTACAGGAGTGTCAATATGAGGGTATTCTGATTTGTGTTAATTCTAGATACGAGATTCCACCCATGTCAGGACTAGGGCAGCCTGCTCTAATGCACGTATTGCCTCTTGCTTCGTGACCGGCTCCCACTCACCTGGGTAACGCGTTTGCACGGCATACTCGGTCAGGAAAAACGCTTCTTCGACGTTTTCTGGAATAGGTTCACCATTTTCCTTTAGCAAGCCCAACATTACTTCAATCGCATGCGTTCTGGGGAAGTGGATGTTGCGGTAGATTAGAAGCGCTTTTAATGCTTTTTCAGCACATTGTTGAGCATGGAAACTGGCATCTTCTGGAACAACCCCTCTGGTGTCTAGGGCAACTTTGCCCAACTGCAAATCAGAACGGGCGCGTTTGAGCCAGGTTTGTGCAAGTTCAGCCTGCAGTTGTTCGCTCATAGATTACACGGCCCTCGTTCAAGATTGTTTGGTAGATCAACCCCTGGGTATTACGGTGGCGTGTCAACTGCTGGGGGGTGGCAACAATAATATCAATGGGATACATGAGACTACGTAAAACCCTTCGAATACGGATGCTTTCAGCACGTGTGGATTCGATATCCTCCATCACAACCAACAAATCAAGATCGCTATCAGCGCTAATTTCCCCACGAGCATGGGACCCAAAAACAATGATTTGAGTTGGATCACTGACTTCGCAAATGCGGCGCGCAACTTCGTTCAAGTCAGGAATTTGAAGGGGGAGTACTTGCCTTTCGAATTCAGATTGTGTCATGATATGGATAGTATAGCATGAATTGATTGTCAATCCGTATGAAGAGGAATCGCTGGCATTGTGTCCCAATTTGTACAAATTTTCGTTCACTGGTGTGGTGTCGATGCGCAGGTCATCGATCAGCCAGACGTCGCTGCGTAGGCGCCCCTCTTCTTGGCGCGCCAGCGAAACTTCACGTAGTTTCTATCAGCGAAGCTATTTATAGTACCGATGGGAGAGGGATAGAGGATGCACTATGTGTTATCAAAATCACCCTACATTCGCTTTACTTTGGATTTCAACTGCGCGTTGGTATAAGAGCTGTCTTTTATTTTGGTGACGATAAAGATTATAGACCTTCCAAGTTATCGTTTCAACCATGCCGATGGAAACATATCTACATCAACTTCTATCATGCGATCATTTTTTGCATCAAAGATAAAGACATGTGAAAGATCTGGATCATATCCAGTTGATTCCTTCCAAATTATGGCAATGAACTGCTCGCCATCAGGAGACCAAATGGGACCAATAGTGGTCACAGGTTCATCAAATATACATAAATCAGTCGCTTTTCGATAATTAAAATCGTAAATTACCCACTTATGCTTGGAATTTTTTTCTGCCCTCGCAAAAAAGGTAAAATAGGCACTTGTCGGTGAAACAGCGAGGCGAGTTTCTAATGTTCCCATAAATTGATATAGTATTTCAGCATTCCCTTCTAAACCCACTAAGAGAATTTCTAAGGTACCATCATATGCTTCGGTTGGAACAATCACAACCAATTTATCATCAAACGTCCAACCAGGTTCTCTCATCGTAACCTGCCTTCGACCAACACTCCATATTGCTTGCTTCTTGCGAATATCATACAGTTCTATCTTATAAAAGGTGAAATCTGGATCATCATGTAAATATGCAGCATAATTGAGGCTGGGGTGATAAACAATCTTTGCGCTATTCCAATTACGTGTCTGCCCGCTGTAAATTTCATCAAACGGATGCGAAAGCTCTTTCTGCTGTCCATCGAAGGGATTGAAGAGTTCAACTGTGCCCAATGGAGCATCGAATGGATGCAAGATTAACATCTCGTCGGTGAGCCAGCGTCCTACATTTTGGTTTGTTAGTAGTTCAGGGTATATTTGGTAATGTTGAGCTGCATTGGCAATAACTAGATCGCGAACGTAATCGCCGCTATCCGCTTGCCTAACATTCGTGAATGAAATCCACTCATGATCAGGTGAAATATGTTTATTATAAAGTGACAATGGGTCAAAGCCTTCTAAATAGGTTTGCCACGTATCCTGCCTTGATTCCGCACTATAGAATCCATATTCATCATGATAACTTCCTTCAAAGATCAGCATATCATTTATCGATAGGTCAAATATGTTTTCTACATTCTCCATGTTCAGACACTCAAAAAATTCAGAGGGGTTTGGTGTTGATGTATGTGACGGTTCCTTATTCGGATCGAAGATAGGAGTTGAAGTCTCAGTATAATTCACTTGAGCCACAAAATGTTGTTTTCGAATTACAGTATTTTCGTCAATGATGATTTCTCCGCATCCGATACAAATCATCGCAGCTAGAGTTATCAATAACATTGTTATCCTTCGGATTGTTTTCATAAGAAGCACTCTGCTTTTAAGCTGTCAACCAATTATCTATTTGTGCGCCGTTCTTCCTTTACCCAAAGCGGTTCATCTGCGTCTGTCATATCCAAACATCTTTTCAGTCCGCATAGTGCATACTTCTGATTCTTTGTATGAACATAAAGTGTATCTAGAGTTGCTTCCTTTCCAATCCCCTCTCCAACAACAAGCCATGTCCCATGAATATCTGAAGTGTTCTCGTCAGTCATCTGGATCCATTCCCTAAACCATACAGGATCATCTGCTTGAATATTCCCCCACTCCCACGGTCTGTTAGGATCTTCAATCAGCCCAGGTTGCGCTTCCAAAATTGTTTTGCCCAATTCAATTGCATTATCAAATCCAAAATTGTTTTTTCGGTTGTTCAATTGTTTCCGAAACTCTTCCTCGAATATTGTGCCGTTATATATTCTGCTACATTCAGGGTCTTTCCAATCTCCCCAATACCCATATTTCACTAGGTCTCTAACGGCTTGACGGCTTCCCATCATATCATAAAAACCCTCACTCGAGCCCTTTCTGAGAAAAGCTTCCTGAAAAGCATTTCTTACATCAGAACCTTCTTTATCTTGGACCCCCATATAATTAGCAATTTCCACTGCTATACCTAAGCCGATTACCCAGGCAAGATCTGCCGAACCATCTTCGCGGTTAGTCCAATATCCAGGTATAGTTTCTAATAAATAATGAAACCATATGCCAAATTCTTCCGACCATGTTTCGTCTGAGGAATCTGCCAAAAAGCCAACAGAGCCCTCAGGTCTTCCCATTCCAGAACGGATTTTTAGGCAAGTTGCTATGTCCTTAGCTGGGAAATTTTGACAAGAATAATATCCGGTAGGATCAATGAAGGCTATGGGGTTGGCATACCCATATAACCAGCGATTATACGACATCGGCCGTTGATAATTTCCCCTCCACGTATCGCGGCTGATAAAGCGTCCCACCCTTGAATTCATGTACCGCGCCCGCAAATAGGTCAGACCACTGGCATCGCGCATTTCCCCGGTATATTGATAGAAACTAACACCATCCCCGGTGCTCGACAGCGTCTCCCCATACGGCGCGTAACTCTGCGCCAGTGTGATCGCGCCAGTGGGATCGCTCAGTTGGCGCACAGAGCCCAGGGCGTCGCCATGATGATAGGTCCAACCGCCGGGCTGCTGTTCTCCGATGCGACCCAATCCATAAAGGTATGCGTTGCTGACATCAGCCAGGACCTGAGTGAGACCAGTGCTTAGATCCAGGGTGTAGTTGGTCGGGATTCCATCGACGGTTTGCTGCAGGCGGTCACCCAGGCCGTTGTATTGATTGTGGATTTACGATTGATATCAGACGGTTGGTCGAATCATAGCTGTAGGTGCTAACTCCGTCACTGAGTAGGTTGCCATTCGCATCCCAAACATAGGGAACGCCATCGACGCTGGTGAGGCGGTTGGCGATGTCATAGGTGTATTGGACGGTGGACGGCAGACCGGCGACGGATTTGTCTTCCGTGAGTCTGTTACCGACGGCGTCATAAGTATAGTGGAAATAGGCGCCATCATTGTAATCTGCAGCGACTAAGCGGTTCAACGGGTCGTAAGCGTAGCTGATGGTGGTGGTCATGATTGGCGGGGGTTCATTGAAGGGATAATCCAGTCCTGAAGCGTTGTTAAATAGCTGCATGCGCTCATCGGCGCTGAGAACTCGGTTCCAGACAGTGACGGAATCGGTTCTACCCTCCAGGAAGTTGACCGTGCTGTTGACCTCGCCCCCGATGGTGAATGGCGCACTGCCATCGAACACGCCAGTTGTATGACTGACTGTATCCACAGCCCCATTATCCACCTGGATGTTGAGGGTGTCAATCGCTGCATCATGCCAGGCAACCACGAAATACCATTGGCCTGGATCTCCAGGATTGGTGGCTGACTGCAAATATAACTCTGGTCGCGGAACTCACAGCCTTGGATATTCAACCAGGCTTCCGGGGGTGGTATCTCATGGGTGTCGCTGGCTGGGGATGATTCTTGCCCTTGGCCTGCGGTTTGGCTTACCGAGATCAGTCGCAGATAGACGCCAGTACAGGTGGAGGTGTCCCCTCCAGCGCTGGCTGCGATGCAAGGGGGTGTATTCAGCCAGTTTTGATAGCGCTCTGCCCCGCATTGGGCGTAGATCTCTGCGCCCGTGGGCAAACCTTCGTGATTGATCTCCAGCAAACACAACGGCAGCCCATCCGACCAGCGCACCAGTTGCCAGGTGTAGGCGGCAGCCTGGCTGGCGTGCAATGATGACTCCCTAGGCAGCTCACCTAGGGAGAAGATCAAGATTGGCAGGATCAGGAAGACCTGTACCAGCTTGTGGGTCATTGGTGCTTCTTCTGGGAGTTATGGGGAAATCGAATGGTCAAGGAGGTCTTCTCGGCCATATTGGACACATGGCCGGAATATTAATCCACTTGCTTGCCCCCAGAATCCTTAGTTGCTTGCTAACAAGCCCCTTCTACTTTAGAGATGCTCTGTGAACCCGTTGGGGTAGGGACTGGTGGCAGGTTTGCTTAATCCCCTTTTGGTGGTCAACGAACCACCTTTTGCTCCTTCGCTAAACTCAGGATACTTCGGATCGCCAAAGGCGCGCACACCGAAGTTGGCCAGAGCGAATGGCTGCGGTTGGTGTCTCCGTCGCGGGCGGTGTTGGCGTGAAGCTGGCAGGGGGTGTTCGTGTGGTATCGATCGTTGCGGTCGCCGTCGGTGTATCTACTGGGGCAGTTGTCATTGAGGGGCTGGGTGACAGCACTGGTCAGTGACAGTGTAAAGGTCGCTTTTGATGTATCAGTTAGGGTCGTGAAGTGGGTATTTGTGTAACTATTGATAAGTTTAACTTCCCATTATTTCACTTAAAACCATCGTTATCATTCGATAAAACAAGATGTGATGATCAGAGTGTGATTAATAAAGTGATCATAATTAGCATTATCAACTATCAGCGAATAACTTTCCATACTCTTACAAAGTAAGTCGCTTTATCATTGGAGTTTGTTTTTTCCCGAAAACTCACTGATAACAAGTAATTTCCATCAGGACTAAATTCAAGCAATCTGATTATTTCACCATTTATACTTCCCTGGTAGATCAGATCTCCTGAAGAAGTATCTTGAATCCAAACTATCCCATTTGGCTTGCCAGCGTACACTAAGTATTGTCCATCTGGACTAAATGAATAGCTAGAGATATATGCTGCATCGGTTATTGATTTTACGAATTGGCAAGTTAATGCATCAAACAAATTCAGACCCAATTGATACTTATACACTGCCAGCACATTTTCTAATGGGCTGAAGCTCGCAGCATCTCCTGAAATTTCACAAAGCTTATTTCTCGTTTCTAAACTCCAAACAATCACCTTTTGGGGATTTGTAAATTCTGGAAGGTTACCAAATACTGCCGCTAGTAACATACCATCTGAGCTCAAAGTTAAATTTAAGATTATGCCGTCATGCTCAAAAATGGTCTCAAATTCTTTTCGTTCATCATTCCAGATACCGATTTCTGATTTTGAATCTTGTTCGCCAAAATACCAAGATCGCCCAATTATGAGTGCCGAGCTGTTAGGGAGAAATGTAGAATAATAAGATGCATTGCCATGAAGATAAGAAGCGGTTATTTCCCCGGATGCTGAATCCCAAAATTCTAATCGATTGCTTGAGTCTACCAGGGATCTACCACTGTTATCAAAGATGATCGAAGATGCTCCATCATCTACTTGCCATATCTTTTCTAGTGTATTTACATCATACATGTACGTTCGATCATTTTGTCCATATATATCACTGTCAGAAAAAACAACTGTTTGACTGTCAGGTGACCAAGCAGCTGTATAACCAGCATAACTCAATTCCCATTCTGCCCAAAGTATGAGCTCGATATCATTCGGTAAAGTCGTGACAGGCTGGGACAATCGACCAATAGATGTTTGTATCATCGTCAGAGATGGCAAAAGGTGCGATGTGGACATATCGTATATATCCAGTGATGAGGTTTTATTCGTTGCAAAGATTGCTACTCTATCGATAATTGGTTTGAGTTGTTTACATCCAAATAGTAGCCATATCGTTAACGTAAAGGGTAACAATATCCCAATTTTAGTGGAGGCATATAGTGATTTATCCAAGTTTGACCTCATCTTAAATCTCTCATCTCTACTGATACCGAATTTAACAAAATTATTGGCTCAACGATATTTTTGTAAAACAAATTATTCTTATCCTCTTGATAAGGTGGTTGCTCACCAAGAAATACGTCGATACCATTTGAATCGCAGAGCCCACCTCCAACATCGGTCACTCTTAAAATGTTATCTGCATCATTATTTTTCATTATACCTTCGAAAATATCATTATTAATTCGAATTTCGACTTTTCCATCTACGTCTCGAGGAATTAGCCCCGTTTTACATACTGCTGCTGTCTCGAAAGCCTCCACTGTCGAAAAGTCATCTTCGGTTTTCCAAAAGAAGGGGAGGTTATCGCGATGGGCCGGATCATCTGGGGGCATTTTGTATATCCACCCAGCACCAGAAACGGGGATTTCCACTTCGCTCCAGACCGGTTTAACAATGCAACCAATATATCCGCCATCCTTTAATTTACCTGAACCTTGCATGCAAACTCCTCTTTTGCTAAATAAGAAATATTTATTGGCAGTAAAATTACTACCCAAACTTGGTATTGATCTTGATTTACCAGGATAAAATTGAGTCTCATGAACAACGTAATAAGCTGACAAATTGAAAACGCCTACATATTTCCATTCTTCTTCCGGACAACAATTCATCAAGCATTTTTCCTTGGATTCTCCTGACATTTGCTGACACGTGCTGCAAGGAATACGCCCACTCGGGTCTATTAGATTAACCGGATTCCCCTCAACATACCCCCAGCGATTGAGCGAGAGCGGTCTATTGAAATCCCCTCCCCACGTATCGCGGCTGATGAAGCGTCCCACGCCGCTATCTAGATACCTCGCCCTGAGATACGTCAACCCAGTCGCATCCCTGGCTTCTCCCGTGAACTGCCACACACTGACCCCATCCCCCGCACTGTTGAGCACATCGCCATACGGCGCGTAGCTCTGCGCTAGTGTGACCGCGCCAGTGGGATCGCTCAGTTGGCGCACAGAGCCCAGGGCGTCGCCGTGATGGTAGGCCCATCCGCTGGACTGCTGCTCGCCGATGCGACTTAGGCCGTACAGGTAGACATTCGTGCTATCGGCCAGAACTTGCGTCAGGCTGGTATTCAGGTCAAGGGTGTAATTCGTAAGAACACTATCAATTGTTTGCTGCATGCGATCACCCAGGCCGTTGTACTGGTAACTGCTTACTGATGACTGGTTACTGATTTCTATCAGGCGATTGGCCGCGTTGTAAGTATATGTGCTGACTCCATCGCTAAGCAGGTTGCCATTAGCATCCCAAACATAGGGAACGCCAGCGACGCTGCTGAGGCGGTTGGCGACATCGTAAGCATAGGTGTTCGTGCCTGCCAGGGTGTCTTGCGTAAGGCGGTTGCCCACTGCGTCATAGGTGTAGTGGAAGAACTCACCCGAGGAATAATCGGCGGCGGTCAGACGACCCAGGGGGTCGTAAGCGTAGCTGATGGTGGTCACAATAGGCGGGGGTTCATTGAAGGGATAATCCAGTCCTGAAGCGTTGTTGAAGAGCTGCGTGCGCTCATCGGCGCTGAGAACTCGATTCCAAACCGTGACCGAATCCGTCCTGCCCTCCAGGAAGTTGACCATGCTGTTGACCTCGCCCCCGATGGTGAATGACGCACTGCCATCGAACACGCCAGTTGTATGACTAACCGTATCCACAGCCCCATTATCCACCTGGATGTTGAGGGTGTCAATCGCTGCATCTTGCCAGGCAACCACGAAGTACCATTGGCCTTCAAGCGGGGCTCCAAAGCTCTCAGCAGTTACCTGGGTGGTATTGATACCATCATCAGATACTGCAAAGCGAAACCTGTCTAGAGATACATCACGGTAAACGAAGTACTCACGTTGATTGGAATTCCAATCATATTTCCCAAACAGGTGCTCGTTGCGATCTTGCACAGTCTGTTTGGTGTCGAAATAAACCCAGCCTGCCATGGTGAAGTCGACATCTCCCATGGAGAGTTCTGGGTTGTCGGCGATGCTGAGGTATTCTGAGTTCCCCCGCACGAAGCTGGCCGCCTCGGCGATCTTGCCCGCCGTCTGGGCAACGCTGTTGTTGTCGGTCAGATGGTTCAGCCCTGCGCTGTCATTACGGGTGCCCTGGGCTTCATCCAGCTTCCAGTGGGCCAGCACGCCGTCGTTCAGGGTCATATCGCCCGGCGTTGGGGTGGCAGTAGGGGCCGTTGTGGGTGAGGCCGATGGCATAGCCGTTGATGTCGCGCTGGCGGCAGGCGAGGGTGTCGCTGTTGCCAGCGGTGTATTCGTCGAGGTCGGCAGATCAGTTGGGGTTGCCGTGCTGGGAACTGTGGTGGGGGTAGGGGTGGCCCCGGTGCTGATTGGCCCGATGTAAGATATGCGTCTGGATTCGAAGGCATCCAGGTAGAAGGTGCCCACGGTGCCTGCGTCGACAGAGTTGGTGGCGCCAATGGCTACATTCTTGATGCGATGTGTGTCGTTGTCCACGCTGCCAAGGGTATCACTCAAGACTTCATCGACCCACAGCTTGAGATAGCCATCGTTGGCACCTGCTGATGAGGCCGCAGACCAATCGATTTCGATGGGATGCCAGTTGTCACTGATTGATATTTCGTTGCCCCAAGTGGCATCGAGAGCATCGTTCCACACACCTGTCTTGATGAAGTATCCAGATGCATTGTTTCCCAGGTAGATGCTGATGATGCGGCTGCCGGACTGGTTGACCGCATACATGATCTCGAAGCTATTCCCCTGGTTGATCTGGAGGGAGTTGGGGTCGAAGTAGAAGCGGACGCGGTAGCGCGGTTCGCTGTTGGGGGAGTCGTCCTTTATCTTGAGCCAGGCAGGGCCATCCAGGGTCAACTGGGTGCCATAGCTGCCTGCGAAAGCTGCTTGAGAACTGACCTGAAGATCGGGATCGCTGGTTGCCAGCCACCAGGCGGAGAAGTCGCCACTCTCGAAGCCATCTTCGAAGATCAGGTCATTCACTGTCGTGGGTGTGGCTGTCGGCGGGGGCGTGTACGTGTTCGTAGGCAGAGGTGTGTTTGTCGATGTTGCAGCCGGGGGTTGGGTAGCCGTTGGGGTAGATGCAGCGGTTGCCTCAGTCGTGCTGGTCGCTGACGCAGCAGGTGTTGGGGTATCCGTTGGTAAAGGCAGATCCGTAGGCGTGGTGGTGGGTGAAGGAGGCAGGCTGGTGTTGGTGGGGGAGGCCGGTGCTGTCGAAGTCGCTGTAGGTGTTGGGGTGGCCTGTTGTTGTTGAACCACATTGGCAGCATAGGGTATTGGAGCAGCTAATATGCCGATACTTCCTGCGGAAAAATGATTGGGTAAGTCGCTGGCGACAGAATTCAGCAATAGACCAGCAGCCACCCCGATGTAGGATGTGCGTCTGGATTCGAAGGCATCCAGGTAGAAGGTGCCCACGGTGCCTGCGTCGACAGAGTTGGTGGCGCCAATGGCTACATTCTTGATGCGATGTGTGTCGTTGTCCACGCTGCCAAGGGTATCACTCAAGACTTCATCGACCCACAGCTTGAGATAGCCATCGTTGGCACCTGCTGATGAGGCCGCAGACCAATCGATTTCGATGGGATGCCAGTTGTCACTGATTGATATTTCGTTGCCCCAAGTGGCATCGAGAGCATCGTTCCACACACCTGTCTTGATGAAGTATCCAGATGCATTGTTTCCCAGGTAGATGCTGATGATGCGGCTGCCGGACTGGTTGACCGCATACATGATCTCGAAGCTATTCCCCTGGTTGATCTGGAGGGAGTTGGGGTCGAAGTAGAAGCGGACGCGGTAGCGCGGTTCGCTGTTGGGGGAGTCGTCCTTTATCTTGAGCCAGGCAGGGCCATCCAGGGTCAACTGGGTGCCATAGCTGCCTGCGAAAGCTGCTTGAGAACTGACCTGAAGATCGGGATCGCTGGTTGCCAGCCACCAGGCGGAGAAGTCGCCACTCTCGAAGCCATCTTCGAAGATCAGGTCATTCACTGTCGTGGGTGTGGCTGTCGGCGGGGGCGTGTACGTGTTCGTAGGCAGAGGTGTGTTTGTCGAAACTGCTGTAGGTGTATCGGTCGGAAGGGGTGTATTTGTTGAAGTCGCTGCGGGAGGCTGAGTATGTGTTGGCGTTGCGGTAGCAGTAGATGGAGGCAAATCGGTCGGAGTTGGGGTTGCCCCGCCACCCAATGCGCCGATATAGTTCTGGCGGCGGGACTCGAAGGCATCCAGGTAGAAGGTGCCTACCGTACCGGCATCCACCGAGTTGGTCGCACCAATGCCGATATCCTTGAGGCGATGGGTGTCGTTATCCACGCCAGATAGGGTATCACGCAAGGCTTCATCGACCCACAGCTTGAGATAACCATCGTTGGCACCCGCCGTTGTCGCTGCGGCCCAATCGATCTCCACGGCATGCCAGCCATTGCTGATCGTTTGGCGACTCCCCCAACTGGCATCCAGCGCATCATTCCATACTGCAGTCTGGAGGTAGTATCCACTCGCATCAACTCCCAGGTAGATGCTGATCACACGTGAACCGGATTGGTTGACCGCATACATGATCTCGAAGCTATTCCCCTGGTTGATCTGGATCGAGTTTGGATCCAGGTAGAAACGCATCCGGTAGCGCGGCTCACTATTAGGTGAATTGTCCTTGATTTTCAACCAGGCTGGACCATCCAGGGTCACCTGAACTCCGTAGGCGCCTTCATAGGCGGCCTGTGTTGTCACCTCTAAGGCACTACTGCTCGTTGCCAGCCACCAGGCAGAGAAATCACCGCTCTCGAAACCATCCGCAAAGATCAGATCGTCAACAACTGTGGGTGTGGAAAGGGGTGTATTTGTTGAAGTCGCTGCGGGAGGCTGAGTATGTGTTGGCGTTGCGGTAGCAGTAGATGGAGGCAAATCGGTGGGAGTTGGGGTTGCCCCGCCACCCAATGCGCCGATATAGTTCTGGCGACGGGACTCGAAGGCATCCAGGTAGAAGGTGCCTACGGTGCCTGTATCTACCGAGTTGGTCGCACCAATGCTGATATCCTTGAGGCGGTGGGTGTCGTTATCCACGCCAGATAGGGTATCACTCAAGACTTCATCGACCCACAGCTTGAGATAGCCATCATCGGTGCCCGTCGCTGTGGCCGCGGCCCAATCGATCTCCACGGCATGCCAGTCATCGCTGATCGTTAGGCGACTCCCCCAACTGGCATCCAGCGCATCATTCCATACTGCAGTCTGGAGGTAGTATCCACTCGCATCAACTCCCAGGTAGATGCTGATCACACGTGAACCGGATTGGTTGACCGCATACATGATCTCGAAGCTATTCCCCTGGTTGATCTGGATCGAGTTTGGATCCAGGTAGAAACGCATCCGGTAGCGCGGCTCGCTGTTGGGTGAATCGTCCTTGATCTTCAGCCAGGCTGGTCCATCCAGGGTCAATTGGGCTCCATAGGCGCCCTCGTAGGCGGCCTGAGTTGTCACCTCTAAGGCACTACTGCTTGTTGCCAACCACCAGGCAGAGAAATCACCGCTCTCGAAGCCATCCGCAAAGATCAGGTCGTCAACCACTGTGGGCGTGGGTGTAGCAGTGGCTGTAGACGTAGGCGTGCTGGTTGCGGTCGGTGTTGGCTCAACTGTTTCCGCTAGGACGATATTTTCCACCACCTGCACGCGGTTGCCCACAGTATCATAGGTGTATTGGAATGAAGAGAGAGTCTCTACACCTTTGGCATGTTCCAATGCCAGCAACCTCCCGGCGGCATCATAGGTATAAGTGGAGGCAACTCCATTGGGCAGATTGGCAGTAGCTAACCTGTTGGCAGCGTTGTAGTTGTAGCTGGTGATCAGGTTTTCCCAGTCGGTGACTTGCACCAGGCGGTTGGCTGGGTCGAATGAATAATGCACGCTCTTGCCATCCGGGTAGGTCAAGCCGGTGCGGTTGCCCACGGCATCATAGCTGTAACCCACCATGCCTCCAAAGGGATCCGTGATGCTGGTTGGACGACCCAGGGCGTCATAGCTCCAGGTGGTTGTCCCCATACCATCCGTCATGCTGGTACGCTGCCCAGCGGCATCGTAACTGAAGCTCACATCGGGATCAGCAGCGGGATAGTCGATGGTCGATAGGCGATGGACGGAGTCGTAGATGTAACTTGTGGAAGCGCCATTGGCATCGGTCATCGAGACACGGTTACCCACAGCATCATAGCCATAGCTCCAGGTATTAGTGAGGGCATCACTTTCGCTGACCAGGCGGTTCAAACTATCGTACCCAAAGCTGGTCACATGACCGTTGCCGTCGGTAATACTCAGGCGGTTGCCCACGGCATCATAGGCGTACTCCGTGCGCACGTTGATCTCATGATCGGGCGTGAAGCCCGCCCGGAAGTTCTCCACTACCGCAGTCAGGCGGTTGAGGCCATCATATTCGTAGTTCGTAAGGACACCATTGGCAGAGGTCATCGAG
Source organism: uncultured Anaerolineales bacterium (assembly GCA_964622645.1). Taxonomy (GTDB): domain Bacteria; phylum Chloroflexota; class Anaerolineae; order Anaerolineales; family UBA11858; genus NIOZ-UU35. Next base: position 13,169 of record CAZUSV010000014.1, on the reverse strand, counting down.
ACGCGGTTGCCGACAGTGTCGTAGGAATACTGCGTGCTGTTCAACATTGGGTCTGTGATGCCGGTCTGTCGCCCCAGGGCATCGTAGCTAAAGGAGACGCTGTCCCCCATGGCATCTGTCGTCGAGACAACAGCCCCCACCGCGTTGTAGCTTGTGCTGGTGATGTTGCCATTGGCATCCGTCACCGTGACCGGCCGGTTGAGGGCATCATAACTTCTCGTGGTTGTAGCGCCGTTCGGGTTGGTCACACTGGTCTGATTGCCGACGGGATCATATCCAAAAGAAGTCGTGCCGCTGGCCGGGTTGGTTGTACTGGCCAGGCGTCCCAGGGCATCGTACACGAAGTGGGTCGTACGCCCTAAGGCATCCAAGCTGGCCGTCACCCTGCCCAGGGCGTCATAGGTCGTTGTCGATGTGTTAGCCTGCGCATCAGTTGTCGAGATCAGCCGCCCCAGGGTGTCGTAGGCGTAGGTCGTGGTACGTCCGAGAGCATCGCTTACTGCGGTGCGCTGCCCGACCTGGTTGTAGGTGTAGCTGGTGATGTTCCCTAGCGCATCGGTTACGGTTACGAATCGGCCCAATGCGTCATATGCATAGGTTGTGGTGTTGCCTCTGGGGTCGATGGTCTGCACCCGGTTGCCAGCCGCATCGTAGAAGTTTTCCGTGACCCCTAGCAATGGATCCGTCTGGCGGATCAGGCGGCCCAAGGCGTCATATTCATAGGTAGTCGTACGTCCCAAGGCGTCCGTGGTTGATGCCACATTGCCCAGTTGGTCGTAGGTCGTGGTGGTGGTGCCTCCCAGGGCATCCATTGTGGACACAACACGCTTGAGTTCGTCATATCCGAAGGAGGTCGTGTTGCCTGAGGCATCCGTGGTACTGGCGACAGTACCGTCCAGGTTGTATGTCGTGGTGGTCACATTGCCCAGAGCATCCGTCGTAGAAATTAATCGTCCGGCAGCGTCGTATCCGTAGGAGGTGCTACGGCCCAGGGCATCGGTCGTCGCCACCAACTGCCCCAGGGCATTGTAGGTGTTCGAGGTCTGGTTCCCCAGCGGGTCGATGGTCGTTACCAGACGTCCGGCATTGTCGTACACATATTGGGTCGTATTGCCATAAGTATCCGTCACTGCGGTCTGGTTACCGACTGCATCGTACTGATATGTGGTGACAATATTGTACAGATTCTCGGCATTCTGGAGGCGCGCCGGGTCGTAGTTGCGCGTCACCTTAACCAGCCTTCCAGCTGGGTCATACTCGTTGTGAGTCACCCGTCCCAAAGCATCTGTAGTATCCTCCAGTCGTCCCAGGTTGTCGTAGGTGAAGCTGGTGCTATTGCCCAGGGCGTTGTTCATGGACGTCATCTGGCCGTACTGGTCGTAGGTGTAGCTGGTGGTATTCCCCAACGGGTCGGTGACAGATTCCAGGTCACCCTCTAGGGTATACGTATAGCTGGTAGTGCCAAACAGCGCATCGGTGCTGCTGGTCAGCAAGGTGCCATCGTAGGTATAGGTGGTCAGGTAGCTTCCCGCATCGGTCACCGAGGTCAGGTTGTTGAGGGCGTCGTAGCCCAGATCAGTCTGGTTGCCCGCGGCATCGATCACCTGGGTCAGGTTGGCCCCATTTGCGCTCCAGGTCAGGCTTGTAGTATCCCCGCCTGCATCGGTGATCGTCGATGGGCGGAAGTTGGCATCATAAGTTTTAGCGGTGCTAGCCCCCAGAGGATCGGTTTCATCGGTCAAAGTATTGCGGCTGTCATAGGTATGCGTACTCGAGTTTCCAACGGTGTCGTAGACGGTCGATGTGCCATCAGCGTTATAGGTGATTTCTACCAAAAGGTTTCCCAGGGCATCGTACTGACGAAAAGCCCGTCCCTGGGCATCATATTCCGTTTGCACTGTGGTGACGACGCCAGGGTCGATCATCTGCGTCATGTGGTGAGAAGTATCGTAGCTATACGTCCAGGTTTGCCCCAGCACATCTATTGATGAAACCAGATCGCCATTGGCGTCATAAGCGTAGCTTACCTGCCGCCCGGTGTGATCGGTTACGGAAGAGATTCTGTCATTTGGGCCGTATGTAAAATTGAGATATCGGGAACTATCATCTGCACTGACTTGAGTCAGTCGCCCGTTGACATCATAGGAATATGTAAAACCATATCCTTGGGCATCAATACGCGCGAGAATCAGACCATTTTCATCGAAAGTCAACACTTTTTGCGAGACGGTGTTGATCTGGTAGGTAACTGGTGGGCCTTCAATACGAGTCAGGTTCGCTGTCACCCCAAGCCAGGGTATATAGCTGCCATCTGCCTCGATCTTAAACAAAAGCCGATTTCCGCTGATTTCCTGAAAGAGAACGTAATCATCTATGCCACCGGGGTCTGTGGGAAAAATCAACTTGAGGGCATGGTTGTGAGTCCAGCCGAATCCCAGAGCATCGTTAGGCTCGTCAATCGCTGCTGAGGAGTAGGCGGGTTGGAAAGCCAGGTTACACGAGCGAGTGGGGATGGAAATGTCAACATTCGCAAAAGAAAATGTGCCGGTTTGAGTGTTGATAGGATCACCCCCAAAACCCTGGGTGTTATTCATTTCAGTTGAAGCAGTCACTGATTGACACGGTATTTCCCCATTCCCACTTAGGGAGTTCTTGATTTCACCTGAATAGAGCACTGATTTGGGGTGGATATCAGTTTGTGGATCAATGATATCAGGTAGACCATATTCGAATACTTCTCCGGTGGGATAAGTGATTGTCTTAATGGCTGTCTGCCAATTGAAATCTGCAGGAAGGATAGGGTCACAACAGCCAGGTTGGTTGCGGCCTTCAGAACCCCAGAAATGCCCAATGTTGATAATCCCATTGGCATACCTGAGATCTAGGGGTTGTTCAACACATCGCCAGGCTCCAACATCGAATTCACCATCCAGATTCCAATTAGTATTGGGCGAGGCATGGGAGATATTGCGCCTGGTACTGTTAGATGAATACCAATCAGAATAGGGAATATTGCCCTTCGAGCAAGTCACGATTGTAGAGCCATTGGGAATATTCTCGTAGGCAAAATCAATATACGCCCGGGTGAGTTGCCAACTGCCACCATCGCCCTGCCATATCAGTTGACCATCCATCCCAGACCAAGAGTAATCGAAAGAACCACGCACTTCACCGCTCCAACCAACCGGCGTCATGATTGGTGCGGCTGATTGTTCTTGGCGTGCCGGGTCCATCTTGCGTGGATCAGCGTGTTTAAAGATTGGTGCTTGGTATATTTTTTCTTCCGCACTGTTCTTACTCTCTCGATCGGATGCTTCTGCGGAAGCGGATTCCCCTCTGGGAATCTGTTTTTCCTTTTCCTGCATCGCTGCGGCTACGTCCGTGACACCGGGTAAGAGTATCGCTGCGATAACCAAAAGATTCGAGAATTTCCATAACACCCTGCGCAGACGCGCTCCGCCCCTGCTGTATTCAGCAAAGGTGGGTAGACCCTTCAGTGCAGATTTGCGAAATGACATCGGTTACCCTCCGATTTCAATGGCTATTCGACTGGTACTTGGACATTGAGATGTTGGTTACCTGTACTCTTTGTTCGCCACGTTGTGTTTTCTGTGAAGCGTAACCAGCACCCCTAGAGTTGGCGCCCATTAATAAGTTAGTACTTTGGTACTATATCGCAATAATACAAATATAAAACGTGATATTTGTCATGTTAATGCAATATAAATGTAATAAAAAATTAATCGTAATGAAAACAATATTATCTGTTAATGAAAAAACATGTGGACTTTATTGAGGCTTTTTGATCCTGTTTCCATCCGCTTCCAATTTTATAATAACCAAATTTGGGGGTCGCGGGGGGGCCCCCCCCCCCCGCTACCCCCTATTTTCGGAAGTTCTCGTGATTGAAGGTGATGAAGGCGAAAAACGAAGAAATAAAAATCTTGTTAATCTGCGTGAATCCGCGTCCAGAATCAAAAGTGTCGGGTAGCTAGACTAGAATGCTAAATATCTCCCCCTCACACAAAGTGTTACATATCCCCACTTTGGGAAAATGATAAGGGTGTATTTCATCTTGGGTAGAAATTACCCAGCGTATTGCGTAAAGCCTATTCCATAAACCTGCACGCAATACGCCATTCGGAATACGGAATACGAAATACGCACACCTTGCTCAACTCATTTGAAACGCACCCAAATGATAAAACCTACTCTTCTCTCAAAAATTGAATGTACCAGGAACGCAATACGTCTTCAGCTGGTTTGCCATGCACTGAAGTCGATTTGTCATGCAAGATCGCTGGAGCGTAGTAGCCGCGTGATGCCGCTCCACTGATCCAGTCGAATTGATTGATGGCTGCCAGCACCGCATCATAGGCTTTGGCCTGTTGGACAAAATCGATGCTCAGCATCGGCAGGTCAGGGGCCGGGTAGTTGAGCGCTTCTGGGGAGAGGCAGTCGACGAAGGGATCGGGCAGGCAGCCGGTGAAGGTTCCTGCTACCGATGGATATGCCAGGCTGATGATGATGGTCTTGGCCTCGGTGGCTGGGGTCCAGACCAGCCGCATGGCATAAAGCTCTTCATTGATGATGCGTTCTGCCTCAGCCTGCAACGTTGCTGGATCGGCATCGGGGTCATCACTGAGAGACGCTGCCCACAATACGATGATCTGATCGACAGCATTCAAGAATTCTGGTGGATTGGTGATGGTGTTGGAATATGGCAATGCCCAGGCGATTGTGCCACCGTAACGCTCTCTGATCTCGGCGATCAAATCTTTATAGCGCTGGTTTGTATCCTGCGGCACATTGGCCGGCGTGCCATCGGCCAGTGTGCCCTCCGGCAGGGCGGGAGCCATCCAGGCTCCACCCAGGATCAATGTTTCTGCCCCACTGCGAGCGGCCAGATCAGCATGGTGTAACGCAAAGGCGCGGTATTGGTCGAACCAGGACACCCAAAAGGGAAAATCGCGTCTTGCTGAATTCCACCAGGCATCCACAGCGGTGGGGAAGTGCGGCACCGGCCGTATGGCAACGTTCAGGTCACGACTATCTGCCTGGCGGACCATGTTGATCAGCTCTGGCCATAAAGCGTCTTGTCCGGTGACCAGTTCTAGCACTGGTGGGTCAAGGCGGGTAAAGCTCCAGGTGGGGGTGAATGTCACCCAATTGGCGCCATGCGCAAGCATATCATCCAGGGCGTTGGGGATGTATGGAAGCAAGGATGGGTGATGGAAAGCTTGAAATTCGAATCCGGCCACGAAGTTGGCACCCCGTGGTGGGATGGCAACGTCGGTCACATCAACCTGGGGGAGTTCGGTTTCCAACCAGGCCCAGGCTTCGATGGTATCCGGCAAGCCCAGGGGGTCAGGACTGGTCTCGATGATCTGCCCGGAAGTGAAAGCCCCAGGGGTGCGCTCATCGTCGGCATGGCCGCACTGGTCGGCGCGGCAGTAGCGATATCCTAACTGGTTGATCAGGTCTAGAGGGCTATACAGGATGTAAGCCCAGCGTTGTTCCCCAAGATGCCACATATGCAGCGGTTCGGTCCAGCCGTAGGGATGAAATTGGATCGAGACACCTTCCTCTAAGGAGGTGTTTTCTGGGACGATGATATCGAAGGTGATCGAACTGGTATTTCCGGCATGCCAGGTCTCGATGGTTTCTTCGATGACCATGGGATTCTCTGGGACGATGAGTTGGCGGATGACAAAACCACCATCATTGGATCGTTCTGTGTTCCACAGCCCATCGCCGAGGGTGTATTTGTAGCGCATATCGGCGCCAACCGGCAGGGAGAGGATTACGCCATAACTGCCGTCCGGCAGTGGGGACAGCACCGGCATGCGCGAGGCTAAGGTGTTGATGCCTCCGGAGAGATCGGCGAAGGTGTTGCCTAATTGAAGTAAGTTGCCTGCTATACGGACTGGTACGTTAGGTGGGGTATCTTCGGGTACGTGCAACAGAAAGGTCACATCCACATTAGACGTTGGGGTGAGTTGAATATTGGCGGGCGTATTTGATTCATCCGCTACCAGGGCACCTTGCTGGAAGGTGGCATACGATCCATCGACGGCATAGGCGACCATGTTATGCGTACCGGGGGGCAGGCCCTCGATCAGGAACTGTCCATCACTGTTGGTCAGCGTCTGGGCACCCCCGGCGGCAATCAAAATGCCCGGGGTCGAGGCACCACTTTGAACGTCGGTCAGTGTTCCTGTTATTCGACCAGTAGAACCCTCGAAGCGAGAATCATTCCAACGGGTGACTACATCATGTACTTCCCCTGGTGCGTCAACATAATAGAGGCGGTATCGCACCGGGCGACCATCGGAGACATGCTCCTCCGCCAGGACATTGCCCTGGCGTGAATAGCGATATTTCACTACTGTGCCTACCGGCAGAGGGATTCCCAATACATAACGAGTGTCATCAATAGCATCCATGGTGTGCCGTTGAGTATTGAGCGCCAAGCCGGTGACTTCATCCAGGATGCTTAACATGATTGGCTCGCCCAGCGGCGTATCGGGGGGGATCTCCACGAAGAACGTCACCACGGCAAGAGCATCGGTCTTCTGGCTGTCTTCTATGGTGGGCTGCCCTTCTGGCGTGTTGTCTGGCGTAGGGATGGGTGTGGGCAAGATCAGTTCACAACTGGATATGCCCAAAGACATGAGCAGGAGCAGGATCAGGATCGGTACCAGAGCGCGCGTTCTTGGAGGATGACTCATGGATGAACCCCTTCTTGGAGTAATTGGATCAGGAGATCGACGTTGGGGATTTTTCCGACGGGAACTTTGAATTTCTGGTTGAATTGGGATTCTACCACCAGTTGGCCGCTGACTACGTTCAGGCGTGATATCTGCTCCCAAGGGATTTCCCGTTCTCGAAGCTGAAAGACCTGTTTATTGAGCGTGATCGGTCCAAAGAAGAGTGGATCACCTTTTCTGAGATTGGCACGTAATTGGGGTAGCAGGCGGGGATAGATTTTGGCCTTGATGCGTTCGGTTACCTCAGGTAGTTGCGGAATACGGTCATCGATGCGGATGGTATTCCCCGATTGAGTTAAGATCGTCAGCTGGTGACGAGTTTTGATGGGCATCCCCAAGTATGTGATATGTGTAGTGTTACATATCAGGCCCTGGATTCTCTCCCATAACAGACTATGAAGTTGGCCTCCTGTCCAACGGATCATGATGCCATTCTTATGGGTAACTACCATACGATGGGCGCGGCGTACCCTTTGCAAAGCCAAGAGTAATAATGGAATCAGGGCAACTGTTGCCAGGGCATACCAGGGCCAACTCCAGGCGGTGGCAGCAACGGGGCCATAGTTGGCACGCGCGTAGTAGTAACGCCGTAAGCCATAGAGAAAAGGGGCTAATACCGCCGCCCCAGCTGGCAGGAAGATCAGGAAGAAATCGCGCCAGCGCAGAGGCCGATCTTGGTAGACCGCTGTGGGTGGGCCAAGCGATTTTTGCGTTGTGGTTCGAACGTTGGAACGGTGCACGTTATGAATTGTATCCGGTATTGGCAGGTTTTCGTAGGGATTGGGATGCAAGACCCGTTCCATACCTACTCAGCCAGACGGGCAATCCCTCGAAAAAAGGGTGTGCGCACGCAAAACTGCGCAGCCGTTTTGCGTGCGCACACCCTTTTTTCGAGTAAATCCTTTCCATGGCTGAGCAATTACTAATTTCCAATAAATACCTAAACCTGCGGGACGTTCTACGTAAGGTGAGTCACTAGAATAAACCTTCCACGCTTAAATATCGCTGGCCGGTGTCTGCCAGGATGCAGACAATCACTTTCTGCGCGTTTTCTGGTCTTTGGGCAACTTCAAGGGCTGCCTGGACAACTGCACCGGATGAAATGCCCACTAGAACTCCTTCTGAACGTGCCAATTGGCGGCAGGTTTCAAAGGCACCCTCTTCGCTGACCAGGAAGATTTCGTCGATGATCTGGCGATCCAGGGTTTCGGGGACGAAGCCTGGCGCGGTGCCCATCATGCGGTGGGGTCTGAAGATGCCCTGCGAGATAAAGGGAGACTCCTTTGGCTCTACGGCGACCAGTTGAACTTCCGGTTTTTGCTCTTTGAGATAACGCCCCGCGCCGCAGATCGTCCCTCCCGTCCCCAATGCAGCCACGAGAATATCGACCTTCCCCTGTGTATCCCCCCATATCTCTGGGCCGGTGGTCAGGTAGTGGGCTTTAGGGTTAGAGAGGTTAGTATGCTGCCCGACATAGAAGTATTCGGGGTGCTCGGACAGGATTTGCTTGAGACGTTGGCGGGCTCCTTTGGTACCTTCAGATGCGGGTGTCAGGATTAGCTCAGCGCCCAGGGCTTTGAGCACCTTCCTGCGCTCCAGGCTCTGTATCTCCGACATCACTAAAATCGCCCGGTACCCCTTGATGGTTGCAATATAGGCTACTGCCATACCTGTGTTCCCACTGGTGGCCTCGATCAGGGTATCTCCAGGTGTTATCTTTCCCTCCGCCTCGGCGTCGTTGATGATCTGCAATACCGGTCGATCCTTGACGCTGAGAGGGTTCATGAACTCGCATTTGGCGTAGATATGGCTCTCTTTTGCGAGACGCGCTAACCGTAGTAGGGGAGTGTGACCGATCAACTCGCTGATATCGTTAAGATACTGCATCTTTTAATCTCACTAAGGACAATGTAAAGAAAGTAAGTGCAAATTCCGCTGTGACCGGTCTCCTGACCGAGTCACCACGGCTCGGTCAGGAGACCTGCCCAAGCATATATTTCAATAAACTTTCTTTACAGTGCAAATTAAGTTTTCAAAAGAACCTAACTCGATCCACTCGGCGATTGAAATCGCAGCGACGTTAGCAAAACCTGCCTTCGCAGGTTGAAATTCAGTCGCCGAAGGGCGACTTCGCAACTGTTGCAGCGACTTGCAGTCGCCGGGGACAGCGGCAAGAGCAACTACCAAAAACAAAGCTGGACAAGCATCCGCCCGCCCAGCTGAGTGTAAATGTAATCGGTTAGACTATTGGCCGAAAATGGGTGATATCCAAAATCGAGCCTTTTCGATCCGCTTTCGGTTTCAAGACCACTTCGACTTGCATGCCAATCTCTACATCTTCGGGATCGATGTCACCCAGGCGGTGAACGATACCGCCGTCGCCCATGGAGACAAAAGCGATGATCTCAGGTTCTTCTCGCTGAGAGCCATCGTAATTTTCGTTGAGCAGTGTGAAGGTGTGTACCACCCCAGTCGTGCCAACATCGATCCATTCTTCTAACTTTCCCAAACACCGTTCGCAGTAGATGGTTCCTGGCACGTAGGTTCGCTCACACTTGGGACAATGTGTCCCCAGGATCACCCCTTCATCTTTGAGTGCTCGAAAGAAACGCTCTCCACCCAGGCCGAAGGTGTAGCGGCTGGTCACTGGCAAGTTGCCGTGCCAGGCCTGCGGTGCTTTAGGGTTTCGTTCTAATAAGGTCATGGTTTCTCTCCAATATTCAGTGAACAGTAAACAGTCATCAGTAATCAGGGAGTGAATACAGGATATAACTGATTACTGGTTACTGAACACTGATGACTAATTCTCAATCGGTTTGAAGTATAAGATATCAGTTACAGAGCCCTCGCGCTCTTCGGGGGCTTTCCAGACGGCTTTGACCTTCATGCCAATGTGGACTTTATCGGGTTCCACTTCACCCAGCAAGTGCATGAGCCCGCCCATGATGGGGCCCGAGTCTAATGATGAGGCACCATCCAGCACGATCACCGCCGGGATTTCCGGCTCCTCGATGCGTTTGACATCCCAGGTGACGTAACACAATGAGAACGTATTCACCGTACCGGTGTCCATGAGCGGGATGTACTCATCCATAGGATTGAAACACCATTCACAGACTATGCGCGGCGGCACGACGATTTTGCGGCAGGTGTAACAGGCTGCCCCCAGGATCACACCTTCCTTCAAGGCTGCCAGATAGGAGCCAATCGCAATTCCTGTATCCCAGGCGAATTCACCTTCAAGTTCATCGTGATTGAAGAGGATCTTACCCTCTTTGAAATCTTTTTCACTAAGGGGTGTGCCAGGAAATTCTTTGATTTTTACTGTCATTGTTTTCTCCTTGTACACGGTTTTTACGGATAACACGGATTTTTAGGTGGGGATTTATTGTAGTCAAACTGTACACCTCCAACCTGCCAACCTGCCAACTTGCCAACTTGCCAACTTGCCAACTTTCACTCTATCCGTGTTCATCCGCGTCCAATTCATTTTCCCATTATCACTACGGTACCAACCTGCATCAGGTCGCCCCAGGCCTGGGCCAACCCTCGTTTGGGTGAGCCAGCTACCTGGCGTTCCCCGGCTTCCCCGCGCAACTGCCAGAAAAGCTCGGCGACCTTCATCAGGCCAGCAGCAGCGATAGGATTGCCCGTACCCAGCAAGCCTCCCGATGGGCACACAGGCATATCGCCATCGAGAGCAGCGGTACCGTCGATGTAAAGTTCTACTGCCTTGCCGCGGTCTGCTAATTGAAGACCTTCCAGGTGGTGCAGGGCTTTATAGTCGAACGGATCATAGGGTTCGGCGATATGGATCTGTTTACGGGGTTCTGTAATTCCGGCCATCTCGTAGGCCTGTCTGGCGGCATACTCCACATAACGGGGATAAAGCAGATCCCGGTTAGCCCAATAAGCAGTATCCAGGTTCCAACCGACTCCCTCGATCCAGACCGGCTTATCGGTGATGCGTTTGGCCACATGCTCTGCAGCCAAAACTATGGCTACAGCGCCATCGCTAACAGGGCTGACATCATAGCGTTGCACCGGCCAGGCCAGGGTTTCGGAATTGAGCACATCTTCCACAGTCAGATCGGCATCTCCCAGCAGGGCGCAGGGGTGTTTGGCCGCATTTTGTTTGTGCTGTATCGAAACGCGGGCGATATCTTCCTTGGCGACGCCGTAGGTAGTCATGTAACGGTTCATCTCCAAAGCGAAGATCCACAAAAGATTGGGCTTCAGCGCCCGTTCGGTGGTGTGGTCGAAGATGGTCAGAAAGGCAGCCTGGGCGTGGGGGTAGAAGCTGGACATTTTCTCTTCAGCCACCACTAGAACGACATCGAACAGGCCCGAAGCCACGTGATACCAACCCTGGATGGGAACGAATACCCCCGTGCCTCCGCCTACATAAGATCGCATATAGGGCTTTCGCCAGGCTCCTGATCCATCGCTGAGATATTCCCCTTTCATATGGATGCCGTCAAAAGCGTCCGGAGCGGTGCCCATACAAACGCCTTCAATATCATCCATGGTCAACTCGCAGGACTCCAAAGCCATGTGGGTAGCCTGCCAGGAAAGCTCCTTGGGTGTTTCTTGCGCGCGGCGGACGAACTTCGTCATGCCCGCGCCGACAACAGCAACTTTTCGCATACTCATATTGATTTCTCCTTGTTGAACCGCGGAGTACGCGGAGAACGCTGAGATTCGGGGAAATCATTTACTACACGTGAAATGCCATCCTTCAACATTTTAACGTTGAAATTTATGAGCAACCCTACGTGAAGCCCTGAAATCTTTAGGTATGAAAGCAATTGAGCTTTGTGGACATCTGTTAATGCCTCAACGGCTTTAATCTCAACAATGACAAGATCATTTACAAGCAAGTCGAGTCGATATCCACAATCGAGTTGCACACCTTTATAAACAAGTGGTAAGGGTACTTGTCGAGCAACCTGTCGACCTCTTTCCCCCAATTCAAAGGCAGTACAAGCTTCATAGGCTGATTCTAGTAACCCTGGCCCAATTGCGCGATGCACTTCAATTGCGGCACCGATAATATCCTCGGTAATCCGATTCAACCTCTCTGCTTCCATAATTTTCTTCTCTGCGCTCTCGGCGTTCTCTGCGGTTAATTGGCCAAAATAGCCACTGCTCCACTGGTCGTAGGAACGCCGCGCCAGGATTGAGCTAATCCCACCTCGACATCTTCGAGCTGGCGAGCACCAGCTTCCCCTCTAAGCTGAAGTACAACCTCGAGGGCGCGTGCCAACCCAGTGGCATCGAGCAAATATCCTCCCCCTAAGCAACCACCCGAAACATTGACTGGTAGTTCCCCCTCGGGCATAGTATAACCCTCGGTGGTCAGTTCTCCTGCCTCCCCAGGCCGGAAGAAGTCCAGCGCTTCCAGGGCTTGCAGCTCCTTATAAGCATAGATATCGTCTACTTCGGCGAAGTCGATCACCTCTAAAGGATTATTGATCCCCGCTTGCCGATAGGCCATCCGGGCAGCCTGAGTGGCGTAGTTTGCTTGACCCCAATCCCTGCTTTCCAGCGAGGGTGAGTCATTGCACCATCCTACACCTTCGATCCAGATCGGCAGGTCGGTCAAATGCAGGGCGGCCTGCTCCGATGCCAATACCATTGCGATGGCGCCATCGGCATGGTCTGCAGCTTCACGACGACCCAATGGTGTTGAGAGCATTGGGCCGGAGAGCACATCTTGCAGAGTCAGATTCGCGCCATAGGGGGCCGCTGGATTAGTCAGAGCGTTGTAACGATTTTTGACCACCACAGCCGCGCATTGCTGGCGCGTTGTGCCTGTCTCGTGCATGTAACGATTCATCTCCATCCCAGCTACGAAATGGGTGTTGAAACGCAGCGGGCGGTTGAGCACCGGATCCTGGGCGTAGGCAGTCACTTGATCGTGTGTCAGCAAGTTGGATGCCTTGCTGTGCCCCTCGACGGCCACGATGTCGAACTGGCCTGTACACACCAACATGTATGCCGTTGCCAGACCATGTAAGCCATCACCACAAATCGTGTGCATCGACTTGAGTGCTGCACCAAGCTGGTCAGGTACGTACTCATCGAAGATGCTGGTGCCCTCGTGGAAATCTTCTGCCACAGTGACAAAGCTCTCCACATCTCGGCGGGGATCAACGCCTGCATCGGTGTAGGCCCGCATGGCTGCGTCGTACATCAGTTCTTTGTAGGATACTTCGGGAGTCATGGGCCGAAAACCAGCCCACCCCACGCCTACAATGGCGACGCGTTGGTTCATAAATTGCCTCCTTTACTGGATTTGATTTTCGTTAAGTACTTTATCGGAAAGTGTCTTTACAAACCAGGAACGCGGTTCCTGCCAGGAACCGCGTTCCTAGCCAAACTTATTTCAAGACACAT
>CAZUSV010000013.1:51968-53801 GCA_964622645.1 uncultured Anaerolineales bacterium | reverse complement strand
TGTTGCCGGATATTGTCTCTCTATTCATTTGGTAAGGTGCGAAAAACAGGCTTAGTAGCGTTGCGGACGCTCTCAAGAAAAGCAACCCTGCAGTCGAAGCCTGGGCGGGTGATGTGGATGGCAAGCTTATATATGTCGAAAGAACCTGCGCTATTTGTAATGGGCGCACGAGTGAGAAACCGATCTGTTACCTCTATTTGGGATCGCTGGGTGAGGCCATCAAGTGGGCGACCGGGACGGATTTCGAAGTGCGCGAGACCGCCTGTATTGCCATGGGTGATGAGTATTGTCAATTCGAAGTAGGCGATCCAATCGACTGATGAATACTAGAGTAGATCGCCAAATACCCAAAAGGTATGTTGCTCGTTTTGCGAAGGCCATTACGGCGGAAATGGGAACGTACAGCCTGCGTATGATCTTGCGGGATGCAGGATTGCAGGGTGGCGATGATCAAGCACCCCATATTCTCACACCTGGCACGTTACGTGCTTCAGAATTTGCCGCCATACACTCTGCTGTGCGTGCTTATTATGGCAGCGGCGCCCGTGGATCACTCAACCGCATTGGACGACTGGTTTGGCAAGCTGCCATCGCTAAGACCGCCAAAGGATGGCTTTCCTACCCCATTGCGCGCGGGCTTTTATCCAGACTGGCAGGTTCTCGATTTGCCCTAAACATGTTGGCTACCATGATGAAAAAACCCGATGGTGACGTCTCTGTTCATCTTTTTGATACCGACTTGATCTTTATGGATACTTCTAGTGATGCTACTTATGGGCAAGAGGAAGATCAGCCCATTTGTTGGTACACGGTGGGGTTGATTCAGGCTTGCATTTTCTGGGCTACCGGCCAGGAAATGGCTGTTGATGAAATCGCCTGCCGGGCTATGGGGGTCGATGCTTGTAAATTTAAGATTGATATTTAAGGATTTTACATTTGGAATCTGAAAATTCTGAACCAATAATCCGCGTACCCTGGTCTACGCGCGATACATGGATTGGAGTGATATCTTTATTTGTGCCGATCATCTTATTGCTGGTGGTAACGCTCTTGCTGCCAAAGATGGATATTGGTTTGTTTCTGATCCTCGGGGAATTATTGTTTTTGATCCCGGTTTGGTATATTGGGATTCGGAAATATCGCGCCAGTTGGAAAGATCTGGGTTTGCGTGATTTCCCCCTAGGGAGTGTGGCCATCGGATGCGGGTTGATGATCGCTTCATGGGTCTTCAATCTGGGATATGGCTTGTTCTTGGGGTTATTCAGCCTGCAAGTCCAACCAGACTTTGCGCCTCTTTTTGCTGATTCCGCCTCACCGGCTTTGGTATTTTTGGGTGGTGCGTTGGTAGCTCCTTTGGTTGAGGAGATCATCTTCCGAGGGTTTATCTTCGCGGGCTTGCGAGGTCGATTTGGCTGGAAGAGGTCCGCCATAATCAGCGCCGCATTATTCTCTTTGATCCATTTTCAGCCCACAGCCATCCTGCCCATCTTCATTTTGGGCCTGATTTTCGCCTATTTATATCACCTGAGTGGTTCCATCTGGCCAGCTGTGATCATGCATATCAGTACGAATGCCTTAGGTTTGGGAGTAGTATATTTTGCTGACAAGATGGGGGTTTTAGCGTTGATCCTCCTAGTACATTAAATTGATAAATGAGAAACAGCTTAGAGTGTCTATTCTAAGGCCTCTCTTGGGTGGACAACCCCTATAGGCTGTGGCAAAATTTTAGAATTATAGTAACTACTCAGCCAAATAGAGAGTCTCCCGAAAAAGGGTGTTGCGCCCCCCAAAAGCCCCCGCCCCAGGTGGGAGCGCCCCCCCAATTAGTGGAAA
>CAZUSV010000013.1:18967-51958 GCA_964622645.1 uncultured Anaerolineales bacterium | reverse complement strand
TTCCCCCCCCTTTTTGGGCGCCCCCCCCCCCCGCGGGCCGGCGGGGGGCGGCCCCCCCAACACCCTTTTTCGGGTAAAACCGTTCCATAGCTGAACAGTTACGGAATAAATCTGCTAAAGGAGAAATCCATGCAAAGTCGATCAGCTATCCAGGAGAGACGCCGAAAACGCAAAAAACAACAGCGTGTGACCACGATCTTGGTTGTCAGCGGAGTCGCTCTGATCATTGCCGCCTTCTTGATGTTACCTACCATCCAACGCTCACTCACCCCTCTCGGCGAGATCACCGTACCAGAACTTAGCTCCCGACCGAATGCTGTGGGGAATGCCATGGGAGACCCCAACGCTCCTGTAGTTATCGAAGAGTTCTCAGATTTTGGTTGCGGGCACTGCGGGAATTTCGCTACCGGTACGGGCGAGTTGATTGCCAATACGTATGTCGCCGATGGTCAGGTTTATTTTGTCTCCCGTTCCGTGGGTAGTATGTTAAGTCAAACCACTTCGCCTACCCTAACGGAGGCTGCCTATTGCGCTGGTGATCAGGGCAAGTTTTGGGAATACCATGATCTGATCTATGCCAACCAGATTGCGCTCTATTCCAGCCAGAACGCGCCGGTCGATCGCAATATGCAATCCTTCGCCGAAGAGCTCTCGCTGGATCTGGACACATTTAATTCCTGTATGGATGGGGACAAATATCAAGAGCAAATTCAACAGGACCAACTCGATGCTATGCAAGCGGGGATCAATTCCACCCCCAGTTTTTTGATCAATGGCCAATTGGTGGTTGGCAATCGCCCCGCCGAAGAATTTCAGGCGGTGATTGACGCAGCACTTGCTGAACAATAATCTGAAAGAAACCAAGAAATCAACAAAAAAGGGTGAAGCCTGTCAAACAGGCTTCACCCTTTTTTGTTGATCTCTTGTAGTTGATGATGGGTTTATGTTAGCCAATAATGGAAATGGTCTCCAATACCTTTGCGGCCAGCTTTTGGTTTCCAGCGAATTGAGCTTGCTTCCTGGCACGCTCGAGGGGGATACCTTTCGTGAAGACCCTCCAGGCGACATCGGCGGGTATGCTAACGCTGGCCTGGGCATTTTTAATAATCCCTTCGTATAGCCGCCAAGCATCGTTATAATTCGCCAATATCCAATCTCTAGTCACAGCACCTGTTGTACTGATTTGAATGGCGATCTCATCCTCTGGCCTGACGCTGCCAAAAGTGCGTGGCACTCCCAAGATGAATGTATCTAGAATTGGGGCCAGGTATTTGGCTTCTTTCAGTCCTGGTTTCCCAACCGCATCGCGAATATGC
The DNA here is from genome assembly GCA_964622645.1 of uncultured Anaerolineales bacterium. Taxonomy (GTDB): domain Bacteria; phylum Chloroflexota; class Anaerolineae; order Anaerolineales; family UBA11858; genus NIOZ-UU35. The sequence goes on along the minus strand of CAZUSV010000013.1, from coordinate 50,642 downwards.
TGCTGGTGGTGCCAGCGTTCGGTATACTCCCGGGCCAGGTCGAGCCAGTTCGGCGCAGGCTCAGGACTGACCCAATCAACAGGCACACCCACTGCGTGCGGATCGATCGATTGGAAGTAGTCACACACTTGCTCCCCAGTGAACTTGAGTAACTCCACAAGCAGCTTGGGACTCATGTATTTAGCGCTATTGACCCAGTTGGCATTGTGCTGATTGATCAGTTGCACCAGGTGTTCGTAAGAATCTATCTCCACAAATCCAGAATAGCGATCGCGCTTATAGGAAAGGTTTCCTATCTCTACGCCAAGCAAATGGGTGCTGACATCTTTTACGGACCAGGGTGTGCAAACAGTGGGTTTTTCCCAGTCCTCCATATCCAGATCACCTAGCAGGGCGATCAGGTTTTCCAATAATGCGGGGAATAAGTCAGCAACAATAACCGGTTTGGGAGTCTGCATGTGCGTCCTTTTTATATCAATAATTGAGATCATAGGCGGCTTTTATCTCTGCGAATTGTTCATCCGTTATCGGCTCTGGTTGGCCAATCTGAAGGGCCTGGTGGTAAGCCTGGAAACCAACTTCAGCATTGAAGGCCATCTCAAAGGCCTGGTCGAGGTTGGCGCCAATGGCAACTAGGCCATGTTTCCTGAGTAGGATTACCCTCAATCCAGGGCGACTTTTGAAGATATCGACAGTCACCTCCCCCGCTTTTGGGGTGCCGGGACAAGCCCAAGGCGCGACGGGGATCGGCGCGCCGCAAACCACCAATTCCAGGTTAGCCATGGGAACATCTCTTCCCAGCATGGCGAAGGTGATCGCAAACGTAGAATGGGTATGGCAAATGCTGCCAATATCGGGCAAATTGCGATAAATGGCGCTGTGCATGGGGGTCTCTGAGGATGATTTTGGGCCTTCGACGAGATTGCCCTGCAGGTCGACTATGGAAATATCTTCTCTGGTCATATGCCGATACTTGATCCCGCTGGGGGTGATGGCCACCAAACCATCCCCTGTGCGGGTGCTGATATTCCCAGCGGACATGCGTATGAGATCGACTTCATTGGCCTTGACTACGGTATCGAGCAATTGCTCGCGAATGGATTTGTAATTCATTGAATTATTCCCACGGAGTCCGAAATCTCCTGATTTCGTTGATAGAAATTTACTGCTCAGCCATGGAACGGACTAATCTGAAAAAAGGGAATGCGCACGCAAAGCGGCGCAGCCGCTTTGCGTGCGCATTCCCTTTTTTCAGGTATTTCCCGGTCTGTCTGAGTAGCTTGACATTGTCGAACCAGAAATACTGCCTAGACTTGTTCTAATGCCTGATCTAAATCAGCGATCACATCTTCGATATTCTCGATGCCTACCGAAAAGCGGATCAATGAATCGGTGATGCCGAATTCCAGCCTGTCTTCAGGTGACAGAGCGGCATGGGTCATGCTGGCCGGGTGCTGGATGAGCGAATCGACGTTGCCCAAACTGACGGCCAATGTGATCAAGGTCAGGCTTTGCATGAGATTGACACCCGCATCAAAACCACCTTTGAGTTCAAAGGAGAGCATGCCCCCAAATCCGTTGAACATTTGCTCTTTGGCGATGAGATGCCCTGGGAAACTTTCCAGGCCAGGGTAATAGACCTTGGACACTTTGGGATGCCCCTCAAGCCAGTTCGCCACACTAGCGGCATTTTCGATGGTGCGCTGCATGCGCAATTCGAATGTCTTTAGCCCAATATTGGTCAGCCAGGCATCAAAGGGGCTTGGGCAGCCTCCGTATACCTTGGATGTCAATGACAAACGTGCCTCGGTGGGATGAAAAAATTCCGGATGGCGCGAGATCAGCGCCCCGCCGATAATCGTGCCATGGCCAGCAAGATATTTGGTCGTGGAGTGCAGGACAACATCAACCCCCAAATTCAAGGGTCGCTGGCAGTAGGGCGTGGCGAAGGTGTTGTCGATGAATGTCCAGGCATTGTGCTGCTTTGCTAGGGCAGTCACTTTGGTGATATCGACGATATCCATGGTCGGGTTAGCCGGGCTCTCGAGATAAGCGACTGCAGCTTGCGGATGAGCCTCGAAGGCGGCTTGCCATTGGTCCATGTTGTTCCCATCAACCCAAACCACGTTGATACCATACAAAGGAGCGATTTTCTTCATGAAGTTATACGAGTTGCCATAGAGCATCTTTTGTGTAATGATGGTGCTCCCTGCCTCAATGCGAGCCATAAGCGCGCTTGTAATGGCTGCCATACCCGAGGCATACATCCGTCCCCTGACCACTTCGTCGATTACAGCATTGGGTTTGGCTTTGAGTAGATCAATGCCTTCCAGGGCAGCGAGTTTGCGCGCTAACTGGCGTGCATTAGGATTGTCGCCGCGGGTATAGCTGAAGCCAGGGTTTACTCCAGCAAAAATATCAGCCCCGGTTTGCACGTCGGGAAATGCAAAAGTTGAGGTCTGGTAGATAGGTGCGATATGGGCATGATTAGGGTTGTCTTTCTCGGCAAATTGCGTGACCAATGTACCCAGTCCAAGATTGTGGGGATTCTTATTCATATAATTTCTCTATTTTCGAATTTTCCCGCAATTGCGCGCACTTCGGCTTTGATGGCTTCTTCATCCAGTTGGGTCAATTCCCCATCCTGCATGTGGATTACTCCATCGATTAGCACAGTATCAACATCAGCTTTGTTGACCGAGTAGACCAGGTGCGCATAAACATCATGGCAGGGTGTCAGATGACTCTTGTCGAAATCGATGATGACGACATCTGCACGTTTGCCTGGTTCCAACGACCCGAGCATTTCACTTAATCCATAGGCCTTGGCACCATTGATGGTCGCCATTTCCATAGCCTGCATGGTGGTAAGCAATTCTGGATTTTCGTTGCGGCCCTTCTGAAGCAAGGTGGCTGTCCTGACTTCCCCTAACAGATCCAAATCATTATTGGAAGTGGCGCCATCCGTACCAATACAAACATTTACCCCAGCCTCGATCATATCAGCAATCGGAGCGATGCCGGAACCCAGTTTCAAGTTGCTCTCAGGGCAGTGAACCACATTTGTCCCGCTTTCGCTAAGCATAGCGATTTCGTACTCTTTGAGCTTGACGCAGTGTGCCAGGATGGTGCCGCTGTCGAGCAGCTTGTATGACTCCAACACTTCTATCGGGGTTTTGCCGAATTGTTCGCCTACAACTTCGATTTCTGTTTGATTCTCTGAGGCATGGGTTGTAAATGGCACGCCATATTTCCCTTTGAATTCATAGACTTTGTGCATCATCTCCGGCGTAGTAGTGTACGTGCTTTGGGCCTGTACGATTGAGTGCACAAAATGATAATCTTTGATTTGCTCCAATACGCTACGCGCAGTGCCGATCATCTCATCGAAATCTGGATCGCCCAGGGCCGTGATCGGAGGGCCAGATATCAGGTTGAAGCCGATTTCTTCAGCCAGATCGATGACCGTCATATAGTGCCAATACATATCGTGGACACAGGTCACCCCGCCCCGGATCATTTCTACGAAGGCTAGCTCTGAACCAGCGCGCACGTTTTTTTCATCGAGCACGGAGAATTCATACTTCCAGACTTGTTCGAGCCATTTCTGCAATACCAGATCTTCGACGAGGCCGCGGAACAAGGTCATCGCAATGTGGCTATGCGCGTTGATCAGGCCAGGGATGATGACTTTGCCATCTGCATGGATTGTTCTTTGTGCCTTGATATTGCTGGGCAATTCATCGGATGTGAATATTCCCTGGATTTTGTTGCCGGAGATTGTCAGAGCACCGTTTTCGATCAGACGTCGTTCAGCGTCCATCGTGACGATTGTTCCCCCGGTAATGAGAATGTCGGATTGATTTGGTGAGTTCATAGGTTAATTCTAACGGATAAATTCAAAAAAGGGGTGTGCGCTTAGTGCACCACCGCTTTGCGTGCGCACACCCCTTTTCGGCAACATCTTAAGTTGCTGGGATAGAAGAAACCCGGTTTCTTAATATCGGGTTGGTTTGCAGTGCTTTAGAAGAAACCGGGTTTCTGAGTCTTGAGAGCTATTCTTAGTCTAGCGCTTCCTCGGTGAATTGCTCGCGCCCTGAGAGCATGAAGCTGGCCACCAGGATCAGGAGCAGGAAGGGCAGCACCGCCAGCCATACGGCCAACTGTCCGGAACTACCAGCAAAGCCATAGACCTGCTGCCCGGCAGCACCGACGGCTACCAGGATGCCAACGATCAGACCACCCAGGGAGCCGACGGTCATCAAAATGGAGCCCAAATTGACGGCGAAACCCTTGGCGACATCTTCTTCGTCCATGATATCGGTCCACAGCAGACCCCAGCGCTGCACGCGGGTATAGAACAGGCCTACCAGGATGGGTCCCAGGACCACAGCCGCGGCGAAGTTGTTGACGGTGATGGTGATGCCCAGGAAAGCAAAGGGGATCATGCCAGCCAGGTCGAGATACCAGGCAATGATGATGGCGCAGGCCGCTGAAGAGACCAGGGCTACGATTTCGAAGGCCAGGATCTTCTGCCAACTGTTCATCGTGGGAGCCATATCATCTTCCTTGACCAGGCCAAAGGTAGCTCCCCACATCTTGTAGGGTACGAAGCCCAGGAAGAAGTTTCCGAAGAAACCGAAGATTGAGCCAATTCCCAGGGTGCCGCCGAACATATCGCCAATCAGGTTGCCGATAGCGGATCCCCAGGCGCCCGCAGGCCCAAACAGCAGGCCGAATACTGGGGGAAATACATTCGCCGGGCGTACCTCGGTGATGCCAGGGACGATGACAATGCCGCCCTTAAAGGCGATCAGGAATGCAGCGTAGATGGCTGCCGAAAGTGCCACCAGAATGATCATTCTGGTGTTCTTCCACATGGTAATGACTTCTTTCATTTCAAATCTCCTCAAAAATAAATCGTTGAATGGTTAATGACAAATCGTTTGGTATTCGGTTATCGGTTCAATAGGCACTCCTTTCACGGTTACTAAGCGTCCAGACGAGAAGACCGGAAATAGGGTGGTACGGGGGTGCGGAGCACCCCCGTACCACCCCCTATTTTCAGAAGTTTTCGCGAAGTTGACATTGTCGAACTAGTTACAACAATTCTCGTCGGAGGTTGTTTTTAACGTTTCGATGAAGAGTGCCAATAGGTTGGCTTTGAGGTCGTCAAAGTCCTCAGATGAGCCTACAAATTGGATGGTCTCTTCGATACCGGCAGCCCAGTTGACCGAGAATGCCACTGCCGCATAGCATAAGCCCAGCTCTCGGGCCAGGGTCGCTTCAGGGATACCGGTCATGCCTACCACGTCGCCGCCCAATTTCTCATACATGCGGATCTCGGCAGGGGATTCTAGCCTGGGGCCGTTGGTGCTCACGTAGACTGACTCTGGGCGTAGCTCAAGGTCAAAGCCGGGTGTCAGCTCTAAAAGTCGTTTGTTCAGCCCTGGACAATAGGTGATGCTCATGTCGACATGTTTCACCCCACTCTCCCCGCCGTCGAAAAATGTGCTTTCACGGTTGGATGTGAAATCCAGGAAATCCGTCACCAGTGCCAGCCCCAGGGGTGGGATCTGGCGGTTGATCGATCCAACTGCATTTGCAGCCAGGACTCGCTTGGCCCCTAAGATCTCTAAAGCTTTTATATTGGCTCTGTAGTTGACTTTGTGGGGTGGAGTATCGTGGGTGATGCCATGGCGGGCCAGAAAGATCAGATCTTCGGCCTCGTCCTGCCCTCGAAATACTCGAGCTGCGCCATAAGGGGTTTCGACGATCTCTTCATGCAGGATCGTGCCGGGTATTTCGTAAATGGCCGTTCCAGCGATGATTGCTACAGGCATTTAAGGCTCCTGTCAGGTTAGTACAGCGTAGTGTAGCATGCCAAAGTCACCTTTCAGACGAGAAGCCCGAAAATAAGGGGTTACAGGGGTGCGGAGCACCCCTGTAACCCCTTATTTTCGGAAGTTCTCGCGAAGTTGACATTGTCGAAGTAGTTAGGCTTTGACAAAATGACGTTTCAAATCATACGGACTTAAAATACCATGCATTGTTATAACACCAGAGACCATATAAGGAGGCGTTATATCGAAGGTAGGGTAGTAAGCTGGGATCTCGTCAACGGTAGTAGGAACCCCTCGGGCGGCTCTGATTTCTGCAGGATCTCGAATTTCGATCTCGATGGAGGCGCGGTCCGGGCTTTTGAAATCGGGACCCCACATGAAGACAAAGTAGGGGATGCTGTGATGATGAGCTGCGATGGCATTTTGGAAAGTGCCGATTTTGTTGCAGACATGCCCGTCGAGTGTGATCAGGTCGGCAGCGGTGAAATATTTTTGGATTTTCCCTTCAGACATGACATGTGCGGGCATATTGTCTGTGATGATCTTTACAGGGATATCTAGTTCATGCAGACAGGGGGCTGTGAGGCGCGCCCCTTGCAGGTATGGTCTTGTCTCCGGGGTGAATACCTGGATCTTCTTGCCCTCCTGTTTGGCAAAGGCCATAGCCAGAATGAAGGCGGTCTCGGCGAAACACATGGTCAGAACCCCATCGCCATCATCGACCAGGCTGGCTCCCAGGCGAGCGCGGTGCTCGTAATTGGCGTAGACTTGGTCTCGAATTATACCCATCCAATTCAAGATAGCCCCTTCCATGGATTTCCCTTTGCCCCCCGCTTTTGCGGCGATCTTGAACGCGTCATCGAGGCGGCGGGCCATGGCTGTGTTGGTGGGACGGGTATTGGTCAAACGAGCTTTGGCTTTGCGAAGATAGTCCAGCGCTTCTTCAGGTTGCTTACTTTCCGCCTCTCTGGCAGCCATTGCCATGGCGAATACCGCCGCCACCCAGGGCCCGCCCCCTTGCGTAACCATATCTTCGATGGCGCGGGCGACATCTTCGACGGTATCGCAGCGATAGAATTCTTTTGTAAAGGGATATTTGCGCCGGTCGCCGATGTATACAACCCCATCCTCGTAGCGAGCGACGTTGTCTCTTTTGAGCACAAACGGGAGCAATTCATCCAGTGCTTTTGGGTCCATAAGAATCCTTATCTTTCGGAAATAGTAGGTTGTTGATCACGAATTGTTTTACTGAAAAAAGCCACGCACGAGATAAACGCCGAAATATATGGGGGTGGTGGAGCCACCACCCCCATATATTTCGACGGAACCTCTTGGTTGGCACTTTTTAGTGGAATCATAAATATCAGAAAATACTATTCGTGGAATTTGTGATATTCGTAAATTTTTTATTCGTGTTTAAAATTTTGTTAATCCAGCGATATCTCCGTAACCCTGAAAATTGATCACCATACTCACCACCACCACGGCGAAGCTGAAGGCTAATGTAATATAATCTCGCCTGGCAAATACCATACTAAGATAGAAAGTGCGGTCATTTCTGGCACCGAAGCCTTTTGATTCCAGAGCCATGCCAAAGATATTCGTGCCTCGAATTGTGGAGATGAATACAGGAATGAGCAGGGGGATATATTTGCGGATGCGCTCCAGGATGCTGCCACCTTCCAGGTCTAAGCCGCGGCTGCGCTGGGCTTGGGAGATCGTGTATATGCTAGATGAAATGGTGGGCACCATGCGCAGGGAGGTCGAAATTGCGAAACCGACTCGATAGGGTAATCCCAGTTTGATCATCCCCAGCACCAATTCTTCGTTGCGTGTGGTGCTGAGCAAGTTCATGCCACTGATGATCATGAACAAGATCAGCATGGTGCGGGCAAAACTATAGAGCAAAGATTCCAGATCGACAAACCAGAACAGGTGCGTCTCCCCGCTGGCGAAGATGTTCCACATGATCAGGCTGGTGATGGTCAGGATGGTCAGCAGGATGCGAATGCGCCAGATATTGATCCAGGCGCGGGCCAGGAAGTTTTGCAGCAGGATCAGCAGTACAATGGGGAGGATAAAACGAGGGTCTTCGAAGAGCACTAAGGCTAAAAAGGAGAACAAGAAGAGCAAAATTTTTGTGCGCCCATCCAGACGGTGAATGACCGTGTCGATATCCAGGTAAAAATCGATATTCATCAGTTAGCTCCTGTCGATGCAAGCGATCAATTCATCGGGGTAGAGGAAGGTTTTTCCCAGTTGATTGCTGAATTGAACGAAATGGGGTGGCCGCAAGAAGGAATCTTTGAGGGTTTCCTCGTTAGCGAAGACCTGCCGCGTTGTGCCTGCCAGCAAAATGCGGCCATCTTTGATCACAAATACCTTCTGGGCGTACTCGGCTACAACCCACATATGGTGGGTGACGTAGATGATCGTGCTGCCTTGATCGTTCAGCCTGCGGACCATCTCCATCATGCTGCGCTGCTCTTTGTAGTCCAGGCCGGTGGTGGGCTCATCTAGGATGAGCACATCGGGCTTGACAGCCAGGACCGAAGCCACAGCGACCCGTTGGCGGCCGCTCTTGGTCAGGCTGAAGGGATCTTCCTGCTCGAAACCGGTCAGCCCAACCGCCTCTAGGGCTTCATTGACCCTCAAATCGACCTCTTCTTCGGGGATTTCCCGCAACCTGGGTCCAAAAGCAATTTCGTCGTAGACAAGTTCTGAGAAGATCTGGTGATCGGGGTTTTGGAAGACATAACCGACCTTTTGGCCGATCTTGAATACGCCGTGCTCTCTTGTGTCCAGACCATCGACCGTCACATCGCCGGCTGTGGGCAGCAACAGGGCATTGAGATGTTTTGCTAGAGTGGTCTTTCCGCTGCCGTTTTGACCGACGATGGCCACAATTTCGCCCTCGTAGATATCCAGGTCGATGCCTCTGAGGGCTTTGACCCCATTGGGGTAGGTGTGCTCCAGCGCACGGCATTTCAAGAGCGGTTCCCCGGTATGCTGGGAGGCTAGTTTTTCGTCTTCCAGGAGTTGTGAATACTTGTCTTCGTTGATACTCCAGCCTGTTTCCTGGAAAGTGCGCAAGCCCTCTTCCGGGGTGAGAGGCAGTTCGGGGTAGCCCATGTTCTTGAAGAATTTCGGGATACCCAGGGGCATAACCCCAAGCTCTTCGAGTAGATCAACCTCGCGCAGGATTTCGCTCATCCTGCCCACTCGCACCAGCTTCCCCTCTTGGATCAGGGCGATGCGGTCGGCGTGCAAGGCTTCCTCGGTCTCGTGTTCGACTACAACCAGGGTGATATCATCGCGCTGGCGCAACTGGTTGGTGATATCGAAGATGCCCTGCTTGCTAATGGGGTCCAGGTCGGTGGTCGGCTCGTCCATGACCAGGATGCTCGGCTGCATGGCCAGGACCGAGGCGATGGCCAATTTCTGTTTTTGTCCGCCTGAGAGGGTAAAAGGAGGCCGATTGCGAAACTCTTCCAGGCCGACATATGCCAGATTTTCTTCGATGCGCTTTCCGATCTCTTCACGTGGAACGGCGAAATTTTCTGGTCCAAAGGCAATCTCCAATTCCACATTGGTGGAGAACAACTGGGCCTCGAAATCTTGGAAGACGATGCCAACATGTTCAGCCAATTGAGGCACGCTGGAATCGGCGGTGTTGGTGCCCAGAATAATGACCTCTCCTTTGATCGCGCCCCGCATATAATGGGGGATCAGGCCATTGAAACAGGCAGCCAATGTGCTCTTGCCCGCCTCGCTGGTGCCCATGATGACCACAAACTCCCCTTTAGCGATATCTAACGAAATGCCATCGAGGGCCAATTTCTTTTCTCCTCGATACCTGAATTTGAGCTCTTTGATGGAAACGGTAGGATCAGACATATCTCTCCTGGTTGAAATTATCCTTTTGAGTTTTGGAATGCCGCTCCGCTCATCATGGCCTCCCAGATTAGCTTCTCTTTGTTGACCGTGCTGGAGATGTCTTGCATGGCCAGTCCAACATACAGGGCATGGATGATGGCATATTGGGCGATGCGCGAGGCAATCGTTTCTACGCGGGTTTCGTGCGACACAGATAGCAGGACGACATCGGCGTACTCAGTCAGCATCGAAGCTGTATTACCTGTGATGACGATAACTCCAGCTCCATTCGACTTGGCCTGCGCGGTCGTCCGAATGGGGTCTTCTGAATCGCCGGTCTGTGATATCACGATCACCAGGTCTTTTTCTGAGAGCAGGGCGCTCTCCATCACCTGAATATAAGAGTCGGTTTGGACATGACAATTCAAGCCCAGGCGCAAGAAGCGGTTGTACATTTCGTTTGCCATGGGACCAGAGGTGCCCACACCAATGATCAGGATGCGGTTTGCAGCGCTGATCAGTTCGAGGGCTTGCTCATAGCTGGGTTCATCGAGAACAGCCACCGTATCGGTCAGGGCCTGGATCGAGCTATTGAAAACCTTCCTGGCGATCACGCCAGGAGTATCCCCCTCGACGACTTCATCGAGGATTTGTTCAGGCAGGTTGGGCAAATTCTGTGTGAGCACAAGTTTGAATTCCAACCAGCGCCTGTAGCCAATCGAACGGCAGAACCGCAGCACGGTGGCATCGCTGACGCCACATTTCTGGGCGACGTCAGCCAATGTCATGCGGATAGTTTCCTGATAGTGCTGGAGCACAAAATCAGCTACTTTTTTCTCAGATAGGGACAGCGATGGATAGAACCCCCTGACCTTCGAAAGCACATCGCTGGTTGTTGAAGTGGGAGACATAATGTCGATGATTGGTCGTAATACTACTTCCAAGCCAAACAATTATGTTGTAATACTTCGTGATTATAGATGAAATTTCTTCTGATGTCAAGCAATGGGGCCGCCAGGCTCAGGGTTTTCTTAAAGTCGCGTTTCATGTGTCATTGCGAACGCAGCCCAGCGGAGTGTGGCAATCTCCTCGCAGAGTGGGAGATTGCTTCGTCGCCAAAAAGCGGCTCCTCGCAATGACATCTTAAGACTTTAAGAAAGCCGTGTCGTCAGGCTGCCAGAATTAGGTGGGAGTAGGGCGTTGAGCACCCCACTCCCACCTAATTCTGGCGGATCTTTTAGAAGATAAACCCAAAAAATTCGACGAGTGCTACGAGTAACGGAGCTAATACCAGGGCAGGTAAAAAATTCCCCACTCGTATCGGTTTGAGTTCTAGCAGGCTGCTGATCGCTAATCCAATCAATAATAAACCACCCGCGGCGGTCATCTCTCCCATCATCTCTGCGGTGATCACGGCTTGAGCCTTGGCGGCCATTAAACTTATGCCCCCCTGAAAGATCAAGACAGTCAGTGAGGAGAAGAGTACGCCAACCCCCAGGCTGGAAGCAAAAGCCAGGGATGCGAATCCGTCTAACACAGATTTGATCGCCAGTAGTTTATAGTCACCGCTGAGGCCGTCTTGAATAGATCCCAGGATGGTCATTGGCCCAACGCAGAAGACCAGCGAGGCGGTCAGGAAACCGCGCATAAATCGCTCACGGGATTCAGACTCCCTTTGGGATTGAGCTGCTGAGGCCTCCAGGGGGTCTGACTTGCGTCCCGTGAAACGCGCTTCGAGATAGCCCCCCAGGTTGCTGAGGCCATCCTCGATGCGCCACCACTCCCCCAGAATGCCGCCCACCAGGATGCTTCCCAGGACGATGATGGGGTTTTGTGTCTCGAGGAACATCTGCACCCCGATAGCAGCAGTGAACAGACCCAAGCCTGCGACGACAGTTTTGCGAATGCGCCCGGGCAGCCGCGCGCCGAAGATCAGCCCCAGCGTCCCCCCAATGAGTACGGTTGCGACGTTGATGAGAGTACCGGTCATGATTAAATCCTGTTGGATCCACTGAACGAAGTCAATGTGCGAGATACCCGCCGGAATATATAGGTGTGGTGGCGAAGCCACCACACCTATATATTCCGGCGGAACTTAGTGATTGGTACTTTTTTCGTAGAGTCAATCCTTCACCAAAGTAGGATTGTCCTTGCCGCCAGCCTGGGTCTCCAGCAGTTCCAGGGCGAAACAGAGCGACGAGAGCCGGTTGAGGTAGCGCAGTAACTGGGGGTTTTCCACCTCGCCTGCATGGTAGAGCCCCGCCACTCGCCGCTCGGCGCGCCGCACGATGGTGCGCGCCAGGTCAAGGGTTGCACCGTTGGGGGTGTCGCCAGGGATGATGAACTCTTTGGGTGGTTCGACGTTCTCCTGGATAAGTTTGATCTGCTCTTCGATCCATGCCACTTTGGCTTCGTCGATGAGGCGGAATTTTACAGCGTGTTCGGGCAGCGCGGCCACTTCAGACATCAGCCCATACAGGTCTTGTTGAACTTGAAGGATAATTTCAGCAGTAGTCTCCGTCTGGCAGTTGGCCCTTGCCACACCCAGGGCGGCAGTGACTTCATCGATATTCCCAACCGCTTCAACTCGGGGGTGATGCTTGGGCAATCGGCCTCCTCCCAGGATGCCGGTGATGCCCTCATCTCCAGTGCGAGTGTAGTATTTATTCATGAATGAATTATACTCGCGATGGAGATAGTGATAGAGAAAGAGATTGAAGCTCTCCAGAAATCGCCTGGTTAGCTCCCACTATCCACCACCCACTGATCAATCTACCCCGAATGCATCAGATATTGTATACTTGTGTCGGAAGATTTATATCGTTAGAGAGGAATGAATCATGCAAATCCGATGTTTCAAATGTCAGATGCCGATCGCTTTGGGGCGCGATGTGGTCGCCGAAGCGCTAGAATTGGTGAAGAAAGAAAATTTGGCCCATTACGATGTGCGCTGTCCCAAGTGCCGCACAACCAATCGCGTATCCAAGAAGCAGTTGGCCCGTATGGCTCCTAGAGTCAATCCTGATAAGAAGAAGAAATAAGAACCTATCCGAAAATAGCTAAGGCCGGTCTCCAGACCGAGCCGAACACGGTCGGGAGACCGGTTCAAGCGAATTTTCGGATAGATACTAAATTCATTCATCTTGGGAAGAAATAAGGTGGGCAACGAGACTGATGTTATCGTTGCACCACCTTTTTGTTTGTCGGCAGGAATTATCCAGCTATGGAGTCATTAAGAGATTATTTGCAGGGATTGCTTCGAATCATAGGGTATGTCTATCGAGTCCTGAGAAAATGCCTTGAGCGATTTGGTGAGCAAAGGGGGGGCGAGGCTGCCGCAGGGATGGCCTTTTACGGCTTCTTTTCCATGTTCCCATTGTTGTTGATCTTAGTGACATTTGGGGGCACCTTTCTAGAAAGCTCTCAAGCACAATCCCAGGTTCTGGAATTTCTTGTGGGTATATTTCCCATCTCTGGCGAAGTGATCGAAAAGAACATTCAACAGGTTCTGCTCGCCCGCGGATCGGTTCGATCTTTCAGCACGATTGCTTTGGTCTGGTCTGGGTCGGCAATTTTCGCCATTTTGGCCCGAAATCTGAACAGCGCTTGGGCGACAGCCAAGCAGAGACCATTTATTACGCGGCGCCTGATAGCCCTGTTGATCCTGGTTGTCTTGGTGGTCTTGATGGTGCTGCTGATGACTGCGAACACGCTGACCAGACTGTTACCAGAAGAGGTCAACGGCGTCGCGCAAGTTTTGACGCAAATGCGCTATTTCTCGCAATTTGTTGTGTGGGTCTCGCTATTTATTTCGTTATTGACTCTTTACCGCTGGATTCCCAATACCTTTGTCAGTTGGACGCAGGGGGCTTGGGGAAGCCTATTCGCTTCGACCGCTATTGTGGTGACCACCTTTGGATTCACCTGGTATATTCGCAAGGGGTTCATCAACTACAGCCTAGTGTACGGCTCCTTAGGGGCTGTGGCTGCGTTATTGTTCTGGACATATCTGTTGGCTTTTTGGGTGCTGTTTGGGGCATATCTCAGTGCGGCGATCGCAGATATCCAATCTGTGCCGATGTCATAACTTTTCACATTTCGAAAGGGTTTTGGCTTGCGAAGAATCTTGGTATTTTTGTTTGTGCTATCCAGTGTGGCACTACATCCCCTGGCGCAGCAAGATTCCAAAATCTGGAAGCTACCCTGGCGATTCCTGGAGAGCCATCTTATTATTTATTCTAGCCCCTCTCAGAAGATCGATCCTATCCTGCCCGATGAGGCAGATATCTGGGAATCCATTGGTCCAAGTGGTGGCGGGTGGCTGACTGCAGCGGCATTCTCTCCACCCAATACGATTTATATTGGCAGTGATATCGCAGGTGTCCACCGCAGCAGGGATGGCGGTGAAAGCTGGCAGATTATCAATAATGGGCTGAAAAACTACAATGTGATGTCCATTGCAGTCGATCCCCAGGTTCCTTCGACGATCTATTTGGGCACGTTAGGGGGTGTCTACCGCAGCACGGATGGTGGCGATCATTGGGAATTGAAACGCCAGGGTTTCCCCCCGCTAGAGCCATATTCATTCAGCGCGCCAATTGCCTGCCTGGCTATTGATCCACAACAACCCTCCACGCTCTATGCTGCAATTGGGGATCCACACGATCACCGTTTTGGTCAGGGGACTATTTATAAGAGCCTTGATTGGGGTGAAAATTGGTTCGTGGTCAATCAAGGCGCTAACAATATCCATGCTAAGGCGATTGTTTACAGTATAGCCATTGATCCTCTATCATCAGAAAGGCTTTATGTCAGCACGGATTACGGCCTTTATCAGAGCGAAGATGGAGGGGTTACCTGGGAGGCCCGCAATTCTGGATTGCCCCATAGCAATACGCGCAAGGTGGTAATCCATCCCTTCGATCCGGATATCCTTTATCTGACAATTCGCTCACCTCCAGGTCAAGGACCCTGGCAGGGGGGTGTGTACAAAAGCATAAATGGTGCCCTGTCCTGGAGTCCTGTGAATAATGGGTTGGAGAGTGATGTTGGTCACCCAGATAAGCCTGAGCAGCTCACTTCGAACTATGAGCAAATTATCATCGATCCACTGGATCCGAATATGCTCTATGTGGGGGATGTATCCTGGACTACCCCCGGCGTGTACAAGAGTACTGATGGGGGTAATTCCTGGGGGAATACAATCGATATCACCAACCTGCATGCTGGCATTTGGGATTGGGTCGGGCCATCGGTAGAGACACTGCTGATCGATCCCATTAACCCGGCGCGTCTCTTTTTTGGCAACTCGATGGAACTATATCTAAGCCAGGACGCTGGGGGAAGTTGGTGGCAAACCTATTCTAATGAAGTCCCTACGGGTTCTGGGTGGTGGCAGGGGCGTGGCTTAGAAACAACGATAGTTGCCAATATCGCCATCGATCCAACCAATTCGCAGAAGATCTACTTTGGTTTTTTGGACGTGGGCTTTCTTAAGAGCGAAGATGGCGGGATCACTTTCAAGCATTCCAACCAGGACCTGAAATATGGCAGTGTTTTCTCGATTGCTGTAGACGAAAGACAGCCCAATATACTCTATGCCAGCAATGCTGAATGGGAAACAAACCAGGGTGAGATCGTCCGTAGTGATGATTATGGTGAAACCTGGACTGTTGTTGGGGATTGGTCCTCTGGCTTACCAGGAGCTCGAATTTCAGCACTGGTATTGGATAGCTCTGGTCAGGTAGAACCTCGCCCTATCTATGCAGCCAGCTATGGGGAGGGGGTCTATAAGAGTATCGATGGTGGTCTGAGTTGGGAAGTCAGCAATAATGGCCTGGGGATGAATGGGAATCAGTTTGTCACTTCACTGGTGATGGATCCGAGCCGCCCAAACATGATCTACGCAGGTGTCGATATGGGTGAAGCAGACGCTGACCGGTATGGGGGAATCTACAAAACGATTGATGCTGGTGCGAATTGGGTTCAAGTAGATACCGGTATACCCAACGTGCTTTACTTGGCCATCGATCAGGACAATCCGCGAATCATTTACGCTGCAGCTCGCGAGCATTTCGACGATATCAACCAACTGTATTTCGAGGGTGGTGTGTACCGAAGTATGGATGGAGGCTCAAGCTGGGATCAAGTATTTTCGGATGTGTTCGTTCAGTCAGTTGCCATTGATCCACAAAACTCTCAGATTGTGTACGCGGGCACAGCAGATCACCCCTTCCACGATCAGAGCAGTGGAAAGGGTGTCTTCCGCTCTATAGATGGTGGTAACTCCTGGCATCCTCTGAATGCTGGATTGGGCAACTTGTCCATATCTACTTTGGAGATTGATCCTAACAATCCTAATCTAATCTTTGCTGGAACGGGGGGAAGTGGCATATTCAAAGGGCATATACCTGATCGCTGAAGTACTCTGAATATCCAGCAAGGCATTCCGAGGCGCAGCGCTGGGCAATGTATTCCAAGAGATTACATCTGAGTACCGAGGAATCCCTGAGATGATGCTCTCACAATAGGGATTCCTCGCTTTGGTCTGAGGAATTCGGGCAGATGTGGATGATGCCGCTCGGAATGACAGTTGGGGAATTTGATCATCACTTGATACCCTAAATGCGATTGTCCTGAGATTGGATACCCTGGGTCTTGACACGCATGGAAAGAAGGGATAAAATAACTTACCAAACGTTCAGTAAGAATTTTGGGTAGCCTATGAGTGCACATACGACCAGAGTTGGAAAAGCGAAGATCCTTAATATTGCTGAGGGTCTGTTCACCGAACAGGGCTATAAGTCCGTCTCCATCCGCGATATTGCCCAGGCCTGCGGTGTGACCAATGCGGCCTTGTACTACCACTTCGAGAACAAAGAAGCTCTTTTCTCGGAAGTGTTGGAAAACCATGTCGAGCGTCTCAGCGACCACATGCGCCAAGCTGCTTCAGGGGAGGATGAGATTCGAACTCAGTTGACCGCAATGCTTAGTCGCTATTCTGCTCTCGCTGGCCATCGTCGCTCGCCGATGTTTTTACTGCGGCATAAATCGGAAGGTCTGGACAAGCAGAAAGCTCGCCAGCATCATGGACGTTTGATTCAAGTAATCTTGACCCCTATCGAGGAAATCCTGGAGCGTGCGGTTGATCAGGGTGAGTTAAAGCTGCTTCCCGAAGGATATTCTGCGGCTTCACTCTTACTGGGCATGTTGCATGGCATGGGCCAACACCGAAGAATGTGCTTTTCAGAGAGTATTCGACCTGAAGATGTAGAGGTTGTTGTAGATATTTTTTGGGATGGATTGAGCCTCTGAACCTCAGCACCTCTGACACCTCTGACACCTCTGGCACCTCTGACAATATTTTAGGAGTAATAAATCTAATGAAATCTGTAAGTCGAGCTTTAAGATATTTGTTCAATTACTGGCCCGTAGCGCTGGGAGGCGGCCTGGCCCTGCTGCTGGTCAATTTGGCAAATCTGGCCACTCCTCAATTGCTGAGACTGCTGATCGATGAAGGCATCAGCGAACTCAACCTGACCCGAGTCTGGCAGGTGGCAGCGGCCCTGGTGGGGGTGGCCTTCGTACGCGGGATCTTCAACTTCTTGCAAGGGTATTGGTCCGAGGTGGCCTCCCAGGGAGTAGCCTATGACCTGCGCAACACCATCTTCGAGAAATTACAAAAGTTGAGCTTCTCTTACCACGACCGCTCGCAGACTGGTAAATTGATGACCCGCATGACTTCGGATGTCGAGATGGTGCGCCACTTTGTGGGCCGCGGTGCCTTGCTTTTGGCATCAGCAATCCTGATGCTCTTGGGAACACTGGCGGTCATGTTCTGGATGAATTGGAAATTAGCCTTGGTCGTTTTCGCCATCGTGCCTGTGATCCTGGTGTTCTTCAGTATTTTTGTGCGCAGGATCATGCCCGTCTCTTCCAGAGTGCAGAAGAAACTTGGCGCGCTGAATACCATCTTGCAGGAAAATCTGGCGGGGATGCGCGTTGTCAAAGCCTTCGCCCGTGAAGATTTCGAAACAGCCCGCTACCTGGCTCAGAATGAAGAGTTGCTGGATGAAAATATCAACCTGGTCAAGCTGTTTTCGTCGGTCTTTCCTTTGATATTCTTCATCGCCAACTTGGGCATGGTAGCCGTGATCTGGTTTGGTGGCCTGGAAGTCATCGGCCTGCGGTTGACTCTGGGTGAGTTGGTAGCTTTCACCGGGTACCTGGGTTTCATGCTGATGCCGATCTTCCAGATGGGCATGATTGGGGCGATGCTCTCCAGGGCGGAGGCCTCGGCTGAGCGGCTCTTCGAAGTGGTTGACGCGCGCTCCGAAGTGGAAGATAAACCCGATGCCATCCCTGTGGCGAATTTGCAGGGCCGTGTGGTGTTTGATGAGGTCAGCTTCCGTTACGTCGGCGGCCAGGAAGATGTCATCCAGGATGTCAGCTTCACCGCCAAGCCCGGTCAAACCATTGCCATCCTCGGCCAGACCGGCGCGGGGAAATCCTCGATCATCAACCTGATCCCGCGTTTCTACGATGTCACCGGCGGCGCAGTACGCATCGATGGTCACGATGTGCGCGATATCCAGTTAGATTCCCTACGCAAGCAGGTCGGCATCGTATTGCAGGAAACGACCCTATTCTCAGGGACAATCCGCGAGAATATCGCCTATGGGCGTCCTGAGGCAAGTGACGAAGAAGTCATCCACGCTGCCCAGGCAGCCCAGGCGCATGAGTTCATCGTCGAGTTGCCCGAAGGTTACGATACTGAGGTCGGTGAACGGGGTGTGGGCTTATCCGGCGGTCAAAAGCAGCGTGTAGCCATCGCCCGGGCTTTATTAGTCGATCCCCGTATTCTGATCCTGGATGACAGCACCTCCTCGGTGGATGCCGAGACAGAGTACAACATTCAACAGGCGCTGGAAATCCTGATGCAAGGGCGAACCAGCTTTGTGATTGCCCAACGCATCAGCACTGTGCGCAATGCTGATCAAATA
The DNA here is from genome assembly GCA_964622645.1 of uncultured Anaerolineales bacterium. Lineage (GTDB taxonomy): Bacteria > Chloroflexota > Anaerolineae > Anaerolineales > UBA11858 > NIOZ-UU35. The sequence goes on along the minus strand of CAZUSV010000013.1, from coordinate 31,921 downwards.
TTGCTGCTTGGCGAAGGTCGTCTGGCAGCTCAAGGAACCCATGAGGAATTAATGCAATCGAGTGAACTATATGTAGAAATCTTAGAGACGCAGTTTGGCGACAATGGTGTGCCGGAGCCAGAGCTGGAGGTGGTCGCAGAGGAGGTAGCGCTATGATGGGTCCCAGACATTCCATGATGCGCCTTGCCCAAAGTGAAGACGAGAAAGCCAAAGACCGTGGTGTCGTCGTTCGTCGCCTGGTGCGTTATCTGAAGCCCTACTGGTTGTCCGTTGTAGCTGCATTGATTTTGACCCTGGTCAATGCCGGAACGCAGGCTGCCGGGCCATTCTTGATCGGACGCGCTGTGGATGTGTTTATTACTGCAGGTGACAAATCTGGCCTGGTCAATACCATGCTGATCCTGGTCGCCGTGTACACCACCGGTATGCTCTCGATGCGCTTCCAGATCTATCTGATGTCCTGGGCGGGGCAGAAGGTGCTCGCCGATATGCGCGTGAAGATCTTCAATAAGGTCGAGGAGCTATCGCTGCAATACCTGGAAGGCAAAGAAGCTGGCGATCTGATGAGCCGCCTGGTCAACGATATCGATGCCATCAACTCCTTCTTGAGTCAGGGCTTGACCCAGTCGATTGGAGCCTTGTTCGCCCTGATCGGCGTGGTGGTGGCCATGCTGGCCTTGAACTGGCAGTTGGCCTTGGCAACCCTGGCCATTGTGCCCTTCATGCTGCTGACCACTGGCGGGTTCGCTCGTTTGGCCCGGCGCGCTTTCCGGCGCACGCGTGAGACCATTGGTGATGTCTCTGCTGATCTGCAAGAGGAGTTGGACGGCGTCAAGGTCGCCCAGGCTTTCAGTCGCGAGGATCTCAATATCCGTCGCTTCGCCGAACGCAACGCTGCCAATCGCGATGCCAACGTCAGCGCCAATGCGGTCACTTCGGCATTCGCGCCGGCGATGGATGTGCTCAGCACTATCGATACTGCTATTGTGGCCGGCTACGGAGGTTTCCTGGCGGTCAATGGCGTGGTAACTGTGGGTATGGTGGTGGCCTTCTTGCAGTATGTGCAGAATTTCTTCCGCCCGATCCAGACTGTGGCCCAGATCTGGACCCTGGCGCAATCAGCCTTTGCAGCGGCGGAACGTGTCTTCGAGTTGGTGGATACAGATCCTGACATTCAAGATGCCCCCGATGCCGATGGCTTACCCGTCCTGGACGGTCGCGTGAGCTTCGAGAATGTAACTTTCGCCTACGAGGCTGGTCGTCCTGTTTTGCAGAATATCCATCTCGAGGCTGAACCAGGCCAAACGGTAGCCGTGGTCGGCCCCACTGGGGCAGGTAAATCCACCCTGGTCAGTTTGATCCCGCGCTTTTATGAAGTCAGCGAAGGTGGTGTTTCCCTGGACGGCCGCGATGTTCGCCAGGTCACCCAGGAGAGCATCCGGGCGCAGATCGGCATGGTACTGCAAGAGCCTTTCCTGTTCTCGGGTAGCGTGATGGACAATATCCGCTATGGGCGATTGGATGCCACAGATGATGAAGTCGTCGAAGCAGCCAAAGCGGCCAACGCGCATGATTTCATCACCCGCCTGCCGGATGGCTATGATACCGAAGTCGGCGAGCGCGGCGGCCTGATCAGCCAGGGCCAGCGCCAGTTGGTCTCCATCGCCCGCGCCATCCTGGCCGACCCACGCATCCTGATCCTGGACGAAGCCACTGCCAGCGTCGACACTCGCACCGAATCCCTGATCCAGGATGCTTTAGCACACCTCTTGGCTGGACGCACCAGCTTTGTGATCGCCCACCGCCTCTCCACGGTGCGCAACGCCGATGTGATCCTGACCATGGACGAGGGTGAGATCGTCGAGCGCGGTGGCCACGACGATTTGCTGGCCAGAGACGGACTGTACGCAGATTTGTACAGGCGGCAGTTCTATGTGCCTCCAGAGGAAGGGGACGAATCATCTACCGGACAGGACACCGAGCATTCAGCAAGAGTTTTATCTCATCATTAGAAATGGAAGACGAACATTCAGGTGTGTGTTGGCGCAAAGTGCCACACGCACCTGTTTGTTATAACTTCTTTGACAGTGGTGACATGAGTATAGCGCAAAAGTGTCGCTGGCCGTAGCAAATACCTTCCCAGATTTGTCATTCCGAGTGGCACCACAGCGCTTAGGGCGCTGCTCATGCACGAAGTGCAGAAAGAAACTCTCATCGATGTCATCGCTCTGCGCGCCTGCCCAAAGGGCCGCACGGCGTGGCGTTGCGAACGGAGTTTACGGAGTGAAGCAATCTCCTCGTCAAGAGGGAGATCGCTTCCCTTCGGCAGGCTCAGGACAGGCGTCGCAGAAGACGCTCCTCGCGATGACACAAGAAAGTTTCTTTGTAGCCCTGCGTTCTTTGCAGTTTGAAGAGAAATCCCTGATAAGGTACGCCTGGGGGATTCCTTGGTCGCAAAGATACGCTCCCGCGGAATGACAACAATGCTGTGGAAGCGCTCAGAGCGGTTTTTTCTATACCTTAGCGACATTTTTGCGGTACACTCGGTGACTATGGAGCTATTACCAACCCCGAAATTCTGAAGTATGATAACTCTTAAAGACAAAGGAGAAGCAGCCATGAACCATTTATGTCGCATCTTGTTGGGCAGTATATTTCTGGTTTTGTTTATGGCAGTATCTGGGGGCGTATTGACCGTCGCAGCACAAACAGATGACCCTCAACTTACTCCAGAAGAGCATATCGAGCGTGGTCAGGATTTCGTTGACCAGGAAGAATTCGCGCAGGCCGCCGCGGAATTTCGAGCGGCATTGGAGTTAGCGCCGGATAATATCGATGCGCTCATTCATCTTGGTTTAGTGCTAATTGATCTTGGCCAATATGACCAGGCTGTAGTGAATTTTGAAGCGGCTCTTTCCATCGATTCGGAAAACCTTTCTGCTAACAGCGGTTTGTGCGTCGCCCTGGCATTCGTACAACCTATCCAGGGTGAAACCCAGTGTCGTGCAGTCCTCCAGGTTGATCCTGAGAATACTGATGTTCTCAACGGACTGGGGATTGCTCTGATTCTACAAGAAAAGTATGATGAGGCCCTTATTGTATTCCAAACAGTGATTGAGCTCGACCCTCAACACAAATGGGCGCACAATAACCTGGGAATTACTTTCTTGAGTCTGGGTGATTACGAAAATGCGATAACCGAACTGAACAAAGCCATTGAGATCAACCCTGAAAACGATAATGCCTATTACAATATGGGTTTGGCCTACGCGCGTCAGGGCGATTTTCAGAATGCCGTCCCTAATTATGAGAGTGCTCTGGAGATCAATCCGGATATGGCCGCCGCCTATTCTGATTTAGGAGTCATCTACCGTAGCTTGGGCGAGGCAGAGAGTGCCGTGGCAGCTTATTTCCGATACCTTCAACTGGTTCCGGATGATCCAAACAGAGCTGAGATCGAGGCAAGGATTGTGGAGATGGGGGGAATTGTTCCAAAGGTTTTTGTGCTGGCAAAAATTGCCTTTGTCTCCGAGCGAGATGGCAATTATGAAATCTACAGTATGAACACGGACGGCAGCGAGCTCACTCGTCTGACAGCTGACCCCGCTTTAGATGCGGAGCCAGTCTATTCCCAGGATGGAACGAGCATTCTCTTTACTTCGGACCGGAGTGGCAATTTCGATATCTACAGCATGAATGCCGACGGAACGAATGTCATCCAACTAACTGATAACCCAGCTAATGATTATACGCCAACCTGGACTCCGGATGGATCCCTGATCATCTTTGTGACAGAACGAGATGGCAACCCGGGAATTTACTTTATGAACCCTGACGGCTCCGAACAAACTGACATAATCTCCGATCCCAACAGTGTGGTTATGGCTCCAACTTCATCTGACTCTGCGGATGGATTGGTTTTGGCCTTTACCAGCAATGCTCAGGGAGCTTTTGATCTCTATGCCTTCCAGGGTGCTGCAGGAGAGCTTGGTAAGCTGACCGAAGACATTGGCGAAGTATTGACCCCTAGCTGGTCGCCAAATGGTCGCTTTATCGTCTTTGCGGCTAATCCCTTCGATAGTTATGACCTCTTCATCACCCGCCCGGATGGCACCGATTTCAGTCAAGTAACCAGTAATGATATCGATGAATACCGGCCGCGCTGGTCACCAGATAGCAACTATATCATCTATAGTTTGGGCCTGACTGAAGCGTCAGAAATTGAAATAATCAATGAGAGCGGCGAAGTGATGCGCCTGACGTATAATGATGTTTTCGATGGTATGCCCACCTGGGGACCAATGGAGCCCTAGATCACGGAGCACGCCCCACACCCCAAAATCAGGTAGCTACCCCGGCGACTCCTAGAGAGCCATTTCGTATTCACCAAAAGGGGTATTTGTTATGTCTCATGAACCTCATCCACTCGGAAATCTCCAAAAATCGTACATCCCCAGAGCTACTCCTGGTAAAGTGCTGCTTGGTAGTGCTGTATTCTGTGGGGTGATGAGTGTACTGGAATTTGTCACCGCTATCAACAAATATCTCGCCCCTCCAAACGAAATATTAAGCGACAGTTTTCGAAAGGATGCCATTCTAATCGCAGCAATCCTGGGGGTGGTATTTTTTTTGCTGGCCGCGGCTCTCGGCGCGCTGTATTATGCTCATACTAAGCATCGTGTGGATCTGTATGAGCACGGTATTGACGTAGTTACTTGGCGCGGCAGCACATCCTTTCCCTGGCGTAATATTGACGATCTACGCGCGATGCCCATCTATGGCAGGAGCAGAAGGCCGGTAAATTGGGATATTACAGTTTTGCGCGATGACGATGTCAAAGCCAAATTTCGTGGGTTGGAAGATCTAACCGGATTGGTCAAGAGAATTGAACGGAAAATTGCTATCGATGATGGATATTAATTTGGCTCTTGGCGGTGGGGGCTCCAAGGGGAACGCTCACATCGGCGTGCTGCGGGTGCTCGAGCGTGAGGGATTCCGCGTGCGCGCAATTGCTGGAACCAGCGCAGGGGGTATGGCCGCAGTGGCCTATGCGGCCGGGTACTCGCCCGACGAACTCGAAGCGCATATGGCGTCCGTCGATCAGGGCAAGCTCTACAGTTTCCATCTGGGTGGCGAACCCAGTCTTTTGGGGATCGGCGGGGTCGAGAAAGCGCTCTACGATCTGTTAGGCGAACGCACATTTGCTGATCTGAAAATCCCCTGCGCGATGACCGCTGTAGATCTCGAATCAGGTCAGGAAATCATATTGCATGATGGGCGCGTGATGGATGCCCTCTTGGCGACGGTGGCCATCCCGGGCATTTATCCGTCTAAAAAGTTGGCTGATCAGGTCCTGGTGGATGGAGGGGTGCTGAACCCGGTGCCTGTGTCTGTCGCCCGAGAGATTTCACCCCATGCACGCGTGCCGGTAGTAGCGGTGGTCTTATCCCCAGCGACGAGAGAACGCGGCGCGCCTGACTCCCGTCAATATAACTTGATCCTTAACCGCATTGCTCGTACGCGCATCGCCAAAGCCTTCGAAATCTATTTTCGATCCATCGAGATCGGCATGGGAGCAATCTCCGATCTGCGCCTGCAGATCGATGCCCCCGAAGTGATCATCCGCCCTGATGTCAGCCAGATTGGTTATTTAGACCATGTGGATGTTCATGAAGTGGTCAAGCTGGGGGAGCAGGCTGCTAACGCGGCGTTACCTGAATTGCGAAAAGCTGTTGGGTGGAGGGGGAGGGTGAGGCGATTTTTGCCGAAGTAAATTGTCTTTATGCTACAATTGCGCATCAGAAAGAAATCTTCGATTGCCTCTGGCATGGAGGTTGATATGAATTGGCAAGAACGTATTGTAATCGATCCGAATATTTTAGTTGGAAAACCAATTGTCAGAGGGACGCGTTTAGCCGTTGAGTTCATTATAGAACTATTGGCTCAAGGTTGGCCTGAAGAGGAGATCTTGCGCAATTACCCGGGCTTAACAACGGATGATATTCGTGCTTAGAGCGGTATCATTCTTTTCCGCATCTCGGCAGTGTCTCCAGCACATGTGGCCGACATAGCCGTGGCTGCCATAAGGAGTCGCGCGGATTGGTCAGGGCAATTCGCAGTTGTTGAGGATCACCCGTATCAGTCAACTTTCCCAACGGTTTTAATCAACCACTCCTCCAATTCAGCGATATTCTCACTCAGCCTCGCTGCCGCGACAATCGGTATCCAGCGAGTATATTCATCCTCGCCTCCTGGGCGGAGGTAGAAATAATGCCGGTTGTAAATAGTGTAGAAGATACGAATGGCGATTTTCGAAAAGCAATTCTGAATTTGATCGGTTTCAATTGCCCCCTGGATGAGAACGGTCGTACGAGCCAAATCAGAGAGTGGATTTCCGAGAGATGAGTCTATCCAGTCGATAACTACTTCACCCCCATTAGTGATCATGATATTCCCAGGATGGAAGTCGCCATGACACAGCCGATCCCCCTGGGGCATGGTTTCGAGGACATGCAATGCTTTTTCTCGCAGGTTGCCCGGTAGGGTGTCGGCGTGAGTGATTTTGTCATGCAGCTTTTGGTGCTGAGGTGGAATGTCTGCCTGGATGGTTATTGAATGCATCTCGGCGTGGAGCTCTGCCATCCTACGGGCGTAGCGGAAAATTCGCCAGGGATTGCGCGCCATCATCTCGAACATGGAAAAACCATCCACGCGCCGGTAGATCAACCCGTTGCGGCCATTGACCTGGATGATCTCCCCGACAGCCGGAACCGGTAAGCCGCTGGCATGCACTGCCCCCGCTATGCGCAGTTCGTAGGTGATATTTTCTAGACTGAACCAATCATAGAAAAGTTTCAGCACCTGATCATCCTGCCAGGCGTAGATCTCAGCAGTGCGGCCATAAGCGATGGGTTGTTCTAGTGGTATTGCATTCATTCTATACCTTCACTGACCAGCAGCGCATCCAGATCATCCAGTAATTTATCCAGTTGGCTGAGTAACTGCTCACATCCCGTTCCTGCTGACTGGAGTATTCCTCCGATCTGGCCTTGGAGGTTGGGGGGCGTTTTCGAGCAGCGCGCCAGCACGAATTCCAGGATTTTCTTTTCACCGGGATTTGGGATCTCATTGAGTGCAAAGAGCACGTCAAAATAACTGGCCAAAAACGCCGACACACGATGGTTGACGCTGATCAGATCCCGCCGCTCGAGGGCTTTCTTGATTTGACCATAATAAGATGGGATCACTGATCGCAAGACCGGGTGGTTCTTGGCGACGATGGCGCGTTTCAGTTGCTCTGGATAAGGCTCCTTGCACATCTCCTGTAGATCGGCAAACCAGCCTTGGCGATCAAAGAGTGCCTTCGAGTTCAGAATTGTATGCCAGAAACAAGTTGTGTATCCCATGCTGGCTTGATGGGAAACCAGCAGGCGTTCGATTTGTCCTTCGATCCAGGCAGGGTCCCAATAGATGATATCGACTTCGATACCCGTTTCCAGGTCAAACCACTCATCCCCTAGATCCCAAAAAGTCAGGTTGAGATCAGCTTTGCTGGCTCCCATTTTGGCAACGATCCCTTGACGAGTGTGCAAAGGGATGACCTCGCTGGTGTGAATGTAGAGATCGATATCTGAGTAATTGTCAATCGCACCAGCGGTATTCGATCCCCCCAGCGCAATCGCTTCTACACTATCGATGATTTTGAACTGCTCAGCGATTTTTTGAGCAAGGGCAAGATGTACAGAGTCACTGTTTTCCATAGACTTCTTCGATGATCTTCTGGATCCTTCTTTGTTTGGTTTCTTCTCGTTTGGCGGTCTGCAGCCAGTAGATATAGCGTTTCTTGCGCGAATCTGGCAACGCTTGATATGCGGATAGCGCCCCGGCTTTTTTCCGCAATTCACGCTCCAACGCTGCGGGGATGATGTCCACTTGCTCACGACGAATGGCTGCTTCCCATTGGCCATTCTCTTTGGCTTCGGCGATCTTCAGTTCCCCGGCAGTGGTCATTTTTCCCTCTGCGATCAGTTTTTCCGTCCGTTGAATGTTGCTCATCGACCAAATACTGTTCCGCTTTCTGGGAGAGAACCTCAGCGCGATTCGTTTTTCATCAATACTTCTCATGATGCCATCGATCCATCCAAAACATAGCGCCTCTTGGATGGCTTCGTCCAGGTTTAGCCCTTCATGTTTGTATTTCTTCTTGTATATGATCACCCAAGCTTCTGTCTGAGAGGCATGGTTCTTCTCCAGCCAGCTTCTCCACTGATCTGGATGGTCATACTCGAGGCAGTTGTTTGGAATTTCCATAACCGGTAGCCTACCTTACGCCTTCTTCGCCATCTCGAGAAAATCATAAGGATATGGTTTCTCTGGCTCTGAAACTTCATCTAAGGCAGCCATATCTTCTTCGCTGAGACTCCAGCCTATGCAGCCCAGGTTGTCCTCCAGATGGCTGATCTTGCTGGCGCCCAGAATAACGCTGGTGACCCCAGGTTTACCCAGCAACCAATTTAGAGATACTTGCGCGGGGCTTTTTCCCAATCGCTTGGCAACTTCCATCAGTCTATCGATGATCGTCCAGGTGGTCTCGTTGTCGTAATTGGACCACTTCTCGAACCAATCCTGTTTTTCGGCCTCTTTGATACGGCCCTCTGGAGGCTCTGTCATGCCGCGCTGATAGCGTCCACTGAGCCAACCCCCAAAGAGCGGACCCCAAACCGTAATCCCGATGCCGTTCTCCTCGCACACGGGGATCAGCTCCCATTCCGGTTGACGCACCATCAGGTTGTATTTGGCCTGCAGGGCGATATAAGGCGTATATCCCTTGAACTGGCTTAAATCTGCTGCCCTCTGAATGTGCCGGACTCCATAGTTGCTTACCGCGGCATAGCGCACCTTTCCCTGTTTGACTAGATCGGTGAAGGTTTCCAGGGTCTCTTCCAGCGGAGTCTGGTAATCCCAGGCATGGGCGTAGAGCACGTCAATGTAATCGGTGCGCAGTCGTTTCAGGCTGGCACCTACAGAGTCAAGCATATGTACCCGCCCCAACCCCGACTGATTGGGCTTGTCCCCCATGGGGAAGCGCACCTTGGTGGCAATGACCCATTCATGGCGTGCCTGTTTTTTCAGCCATCCGCCGAGGAGTTCTTCGGACAGGCCCCGCGAGTAGACGTTGGCCGTATCGATGAAGTTGCCGCCCGCTTCGGCGTACATTTCCAGCATTTTGAGACTGTCGGCTTTGGAAGTCTCGCGCCCAAAGGTCATTGCGCCCATGCACAACTTACTTACCTTGAGCCCTGAGTTTCCTAAAAGTTTATTTTGCATATTGTCTCCTTATGAAATTATATTACCGAAAAAAATAACCGCGGAGCACGCCGAGAACGCGGAGATTTTTATAGTTTTCTCTGCGGTTATATCCGAGCTGACTTTTCATGTGTAACTATTTTACTATCCCTATCTCTCTCAATATTTCCATCGTGATCTGACGACTGATCCATCCCAAACTTTCGACCGAGCTCTCAGACTCCACGTTGGTGGCAAGGAAATACACATTCCCATCCCGCTCTCGCTCCACATAACCCACAAACCAGCCCATACCGGGATCGACGCTGCTGGCCCAACCAGTCCCATATATAGCTTCCATTGTGTCTACAGAGTGGAATATATGGGGATCAGTACGTCCATTGTGTCCATTTTTTCTATAATGTCCATACGGGTTGCACCATGGTTGCGTCGGGAAGTGAGGAGAGGCAACTTGATACTTTTAAGAATATGTGAGTTGATTTGGAAAGAATGTTACTATATAATCGAACTAGAACATCTATTGATCCGCGGTTTGCATCATATGCAAATTTACACTATCTAATCGTGTCGAACTTGATCAGTTAATGATTTAGGGTAATACGATGGGTACAGTATTGTGTGTTACTAGAAATGGTCAAGGCGGCGTCAGCGCTCAGAAAGTGGCAATCTCGAAAGCCAAGGAGAGAGGGGATTACTTTGTTTTTCTTTAAATTGTTGATAGTTCATTTCTCAATAAATTAACCTTGGGTGCTGTTGTAGATATATTGGGGTCATTGGAAAGTCTGGGTCGGTTCATTCTGTATATGGCGGTCGATCGTGCTTCAGCATAAAACATTGAAGCAATATCGCTTATTTGCAAAGGAGTTTTGCATGAATTGCTGCCGAAAGTGGTCGCCGAAATAGATGCCACTCTGATTGTCATTGGGCATCTTTCTGGTGAGCCAACTATTATTGAGCAAACCGAATTGAACGAAGTTTTAGAACTATCAGGGAATAAAAATTATGGTTGATCACGAAAACGATATATCCTGTTGTATGAAACGTAAGGTGATCTACGGGCATCCCGAGATGACGGTTAGAAAAGCCGCAGCTCTTATTGTAGATAAACGGATAGGTACGCTACCAGTAGTGGACGCTGAGGGCAAGCTAGATGGCGTGGTTCACATCCGTAACATCATTCAGATCTTTCTTCCTGATTTCGTCTCTCTTCTGTCGAACATCGATTTTGTCAAGGATTTCGGTGCCAAGCGTTCCCCTGGCACTGGGGATCTCAGGAATGCGGAGGTTCTGACAGTGGCCGATATCATGGAAAAGCCGGTGGCTGTTGAGGAGGACACTTCCCTGATCAGAGCCCTTTCTTTGATGGAAAGCCACAACCTTCCCGATTTGCTTGTGGTGAACGAGGGGAAACTGGTGGGATTAGCCTCGCGGGCAGATATTGGACGGGCATATCTCGCCGACTGGATATCTTCTCAGCATAGAAAAAAGGAGGGGTGATAATGGATTCCGCTGTTGCAATCGTCATCGTAGCCGTCACCCTTTTTTTCATCCTGACTGATCGACTAGATCACACTATTGCTGCTATATCCGGGGGGGTAGCCATGCTAGGTGCCGGCTTTTTACTGGGATTTTATTCGGAAACCCAAGCTTTAGAAGTTATCGAGTTCAACGCGCTAGCCTTGCTGCTTGGCATGATGATGATGGTTTCCATCCTGGAACCAACAGGGTTTTTCCAATACCTCGCGGTCAAAGCCGGACAACTCTCGGGAGGTGACCCATGGAAATTGATGTTGTTACTCGGTGGCGGCACCGCGTTGGTATCATTGTTTTTTAACAACGTAACGACGGTAGTACTCATAGCACCGGTGACCATCCTGATCGCTGGACTTCTAGATATCAGCCCAGTGCCCATTCTGATGGCCCAGGCGCTCCTTTCTGATACGGCTGATGTAAGCACATCCGTTGGTGACCCTGCCAGCGTGCTTGTCGCCGCGGCTTCGGGTTACAGTTTCACCGACTTCTTGACCCACTCCATGCCCATCGTTTCAGTGGCGGTGCTGGTTACATTGGTGATGCTACGCTATCTCTTTGCAGACGAACTATCCAACCGGCCAGCCAACCCAGAAATTGTAATGACACTCGATGCGAATGAAGCGCTTCATGATCGTCAAACGGTGCGACGTGTACTGATCGTGTTGGCTGTGACAATCCTACTATTTCTTTTCCAGCATAAGCTGAATCTCAGCTCCGGATTTATCGCAATGACTGGTGCGGCTGTGGCACTCATTTGGATTCGACCAAATGTGCGTGAGGTCCTCAAACGCGTCGATTGGTCCGTGCTCCTTTTCTTTATTGGTCTCTTTTTGCTTGTAGGCGGATTAGAGGCAGCTGGTGCATTTGAACCTATCACCGAAGCACTCACTGGTTTAGGGCGTTCGAACCCTCGCATCTTAGGGGTTTTGATCCTTTGGATCGTAGCCATCACCGCAGCTCTTATTGATAACGTCCCGATAACCATCGCCATGATTTCGCTCCTACATGGGCTTGACGCCGCAGGGGTTGATGTGAGCGCGCATTGGTGGGCTGTGGTGTTTGGAGCCGGTTTTGGGGGTGATGCCACCCCCATTGGCACTGCGGCCAACATCATTATCGTCTCGCTATCGAAGGATACCAAAACACCCATCACTCCTAAAATGTGGATGCGGAAGGGGTTACCCGTGGCCCTAGCTACGTGTATCGTGGGCAGCATCTTGTTTGCCCTAGCCTATCCATTATTGGGGCGATAGACGATGGCCCGTACCGGCAGGATGCCTTCCCTTCTCCCCAATTTTTTCTTAACTATTTCAGCGGTGCTAGCCACCCCATGAAGCGGCATGGGCTGCTGAATGGAAGCGTTTCATGTCGACATTTTCGTTGCTTCTTGGAATTAACCCAATCCCAATTTTAATGACACAGACATTGCTTTCTGATACGGCTGATGTGGGCACATCTGTTGGAGATCCTGCAAGTGTGCTCGTTGCTTCAGCACCTGGTTATAGCTTCACAGATTTTGAAACTCACTCCATGCCGATGGTATTTGTGTTGTTCTTTCCCTGGTTGGGGGCCTAATGAATCACAAAGCCACTGGCATTGACCAGTGGCTCCTGGAGACCAATATATCTGTAAAAGCAGAAAGGTTATTTATTCAAGTGGTTTGGGTCGGCACGCCGCAATATTTCATCGATGCCCTTTACAATGATATTCTGTAATTCGTTGGCTGTTTCCTGAAAGGCCTCCAACCCCATTCCGTAGGGATCACGGATATCATAAGGGAGTCCAACCAACTCGGTTAGCATATGGACCTTTTCTTTTTTTGTGGGGAATTCGATTTGTAAGGATTCTTTCTGTCCCTGTTCCATAGTTAAGATCAAATCAGCAGCGGTGGTGATTTCGGCTGTCACAATACGCGATCGGTGGGAGCGAATGTCGATATTGTGATTTGACATCACCTCAACTCCCTCTGATGGCGCTGGGACCCCATCCCAGCCCCAGGTGCCAGCGGATTGCGCCCTGAACTGATCGCTCAACCCCTTTTCCATCATCATGTGATTAAACAAAGCTTCCGCCATGGGGGAACGAGCGATATTGGCAGTACATACAAATAGAATA
>CAZUSV010000013.1:0-18930 GCA_964622645.1 uncultured Anaerolineales bacterium | reverse complement strand
CTCCCTTTCCCGAAAACACCGTAGGTATCGTTCGGAAAATAATTATAATATCTTCCCAAAGAGAATAGTTGTTTATATACTCGATTTCTAAAGCAAGCCGGTCGTGCATATTCAATTCGCCTCTTCCGGAAATCTGCATGGAGCCGGTTAGGCCAGGCTTGACAGCCAGGCGTTGGCGCTGTTCATCGCTATACTGATCAACAACCCATGTCTCTTCAGGTCGAGGTCCAACCAGACTCATATCCCCGCGCAAGATATTCCAGAACTGAGGGATTTCATCTATGCTCCACCGGCGTAGGAAACGCCCTACACGCGTAACCCTGGGATCGTTGGGAATCTTAAAAACAGGACCATCCAAGGGATTACCTTCGAGCACCTGCGCGACTTGATCCTGCGCTCCCGATACCATGGTGCGTAACTTGAAGACACGAAACGCCTTGCCGTTCTCACCGGCCCGCTCCTGGGTGAAGAATATCGCGCCACGGCTGTCGAGCTTGATGGCGATCCCAGCCAATACAAGCAGGGGAGCGGAGAGGATCAGACCAATCAGCGCGCCGATGATATCCAAGGTGCGCTTGAAGAAACGCTCCTGTGGAGCGAGCCCTGTATGCAGGCGTGGCTCACGACGAGGAGGGAAGATCAATCCCCAGGACAGACCGAAACCCAGCGCTCCAGCACGAACGAGCAGCATCACAGGGGTAATGAGAAGAACAGTTCGATCGTGCCGGGAAATATGCAGCATAAAGGGAAGGGCGAAGCCATAGAACCCTAGCAAGTTGATAACAATGAACCACCAGCCTGCACGCCAGAAGGGAACCAGAAGCATACTGCCCAAGAGTGTAGCCAGAAAGAAGATTTGCCAGCGTAATGTCCCAGGAGTGTGCGAGTCTCGAAAGGCCTTTTCAGGGAGCCAGCGCAGCATAAAAGCCTTCCAGTAACCAATTCCCCATTTGCGTTTTGCATATGCGATCAAATCACGGTCATGTTGATGGTGTACATAGGCCTCAGCAGCAAATACCATCCGATAGCCTTTGCGGGCAAGGCGAAATGATAATTCTTGATCTTCGACGGACGGTACCGCAAAGGCCTCATCAAAACCGCCATTTTCAAGAAATACTCTACGGCGATAGGCTGCCGAGTACGTATCGATGAAATCGATGTTGTCCAGCTTTGCCATTTGCCTATACTTGTACTCATATTCTTGCTGGACGAAACGAGGCACAAGCCCGCGTTGATGGGTGCGATAGGTGCCCTTAGCGCCAACTACCTTGGGATCTCGAAATGGACGCGTGAGATGATAAAGCCAGTTTGGCGATGGCACACAGTCAGAGTCCGTAAAGGCCAAAAGATCTCCCCGAGCGAGGTGAGCACCGGCATTACGAGCCGCGGCAGGGCCAGCATTCTGCTGTCGAATGACGATGACACCTTTCCCTTGTGCAATTGCAGCCGTATCGTCCTCAGAGCCATCGTCGACGAGGATGACTTCGAATTCGATATCAATATTTCGTTGCGCGAGAACAGCATCCAGGCATGCGGCCAGGGTATTGGAGGCGTTTTTGGCAGGAACTATCACGCTAATCATGAGGGGCTCAGCACATCGAGCACGCTGGCGCGCACATTTCTTGATAGAAGCATAGAAACGGCGCTCGCCAGTAATGGTGTGATTGTTACAACCGCGTGCAGCACAATGGCAAAAACAAGTGCCTTTTCAGCAGAAGCGCCAAAGGGGATTACGCCCTGTTGGGCGAAGAAATAGAAGGGGCCGATATTTCCGGGCATTAGGGCAGGCAAAACACCAATATAAACAAGCACCAAGACTAGGCCACCAGCAGCCAGGGGTACCTGAAGGGCCAGGCCACGGAAAAGGAGCAGATTGGTCGCCCACATGACAGCCCAAATTAACGTCGTTAAGAGGATGGCCGGAACGAGCAAGGAATAATCTCGCAGCCAAAGGCTGCTCTGTACCAACTGGTCGACCAGCGCGATCCCTTTGTGTACCCATGCTCCCCTACAACGTGATAGGACGTTGCGGGTCCGCTGCCAAATCCACGGGCCAAAAAAAATAATCCCACAGAGAGCTAAACTAGCCAGGGCACTTAGCGGCAGCAACCAATGACGAACCCAGGACATATTTTCAAGGGGCAAATATACTGCCACGCCTAAGCAAACTGCAGTCAATGTGAGTAGATCCAAGAATTTTTCCACGCCAACAGCAGCTGTCACTTGAGCGATCATGGCCGGTTTTTCGGCGCTCAAATAACCGATTCGGAATATATCTCCACTTCGCGTAGGGGAGATAATATTTAGCGCTTGCCCGAGGAAGAAGGCTTCTGTCACCCTGCCATAGGAAAGGTGCAGGCCAAAATTCTTCATGAACATGTACGAACGCAAGATTTTAAGAACCAATCCAATTACAACT
This sequence comes from uncultured Anaerolineales bacterium, assembly GCA_964622645.1. Classification (GTDB taxonomy): domain Bacteria; phylum Chloroflexota; class Anaerolineae; order Anaerolineales; family UBA11858; genus NIOZ-UU35. Next base: position 16,511 of record CAZUSV010000013.1, on the reverse strand, counting down.
GCCAATATGACGGAGAAAAACCATCCCGCATGAATTGTGTTGATACTGGTCTTCAACTGCTCCCAATCGATCCCCATGATTGAAATCAACAGAAAGGAGATGCCAACGATTGTTTTTATGATCAAAGCGATCGGCTTGGTTTCCCTGTTCATAGTTATGTGTTGACGAGAGCTAAAAAATTTTTCCAGTTTCCGCCATGCTGCTCTCAGAACCTGTCTGAATAGTAATTTCTAGCCGCCAGACCCTAAAGGTTTGTGTTTGAGTCGGGCACAAGAGGCTGTTTTTGAGGCCCGAAAGCCGATTTCCAAAGCCATTTTAGGAAACCTTTAGGGTTGTAGGACTTTTTACACTGCTTCTCAGAATAGCACAACGATCAAGGTGAACATTCCAAAGGATCTGACATCCCATTTGATGCCTCACAGGTAGGGCAAATATACTCGTCGGCATCGAATTCGATCCGGCAAACAATTCGGTCATTTAGCTCTGCAAATATTTCTGGTGTGAAACCAGCTTTTAAATCAGGGAGTAACAGATCAGGATAAACATGATCTAGTGTTGTTTGGTACCAATTGTAATTCAATAGCGGTTGAGCAATTACGACCAAGTCCGTTCGTTTTCCGAGAGCGAAATGGTAATACCATAAAGCAAATGTGTCCTTATCTTCCTGGGTCAAGAGCACTGCCCCCTGTGGTGCTGCGCCAAATACCTTGTCCACAAAGACCTCGGCCAGATTAGAGTCACTTGCATCTACTGAATCGTAATGGACAGCGGCATTGATTGTAATCATCAATATAAGTATGCCAACCATTACAGGTACCAACCAAGCCGACCAAGGAACCTTGGAAATAACCGCAATTATCACTGCGCATCCCATTCCAAACCAGAGCGCAAATGCGAGAAAGGCAGGTAGGAGCAAGGTATAAGAATCGTAAGAATTATAGCCAATGGCAAATATCGAGTAGGCCACAATCATCCAGGTTGTAAGCGGGTAGAATCGTTTCCCAGCGGGCCGGCCATAGAGCAAGCCATAAAATCCGATCGCTAGACCTGGTAGTCCAAATTGACTCTGTAGCATGCCAGCCCACGTGAGTATGCGCGGCCAAGCATATTCCCAGCCTAGGTGGAAGACACGCTCCTGGTACAACTCGCCCGAAACAAGCCACCAGAGTCCTTCCCAATCGATGGGATTGCCCCAGTTTACCGGGGATCCTGAATGAGCTCGCAGGGGAATGATCAAGTAGATGCTCAGCCCGAGTAATAACCAGCCCAAGCGCCGGGTAAGAGAGCGCCAATTCAATTTCATTAAGACCAGGTTGGGTTTATTGGCGTCTCCTCCCGTTTGTGTAAATGACCCAACCAAAATATAGAAGGGCAGAAGAAACAGCACAGTCAACTGGTTGCCAATAGCCAAGCCAAAAATCAACCCGCCAAGACGATCTCTCCATAACTCGTTGAGCGGATTTTCTCCTGACAGAGGCATCAGCCACAAGATCAGGGCTATGAAAAATGTATGCAGTGTGTACACCTCAGTGATCACAGCCTGGGACCACAGCAGCGGTGAGAGGCCGAAACCCAGGCCAGCGATCAAGCCAGCTGTTCGGCCGATTGCTAGAGGACCAGCATAGCTTCGCCGAACTAAATCTACCACCAACAAGGTGGTCAATAAAGCAAAAACGGCTGACATCAGATTGGTACGAAATGCCAATGACCAAAGTGGTAAAAGTTGAAATAGCCTTGCTATCAGCAAGTATGTGGGATAGCCAGAAGGATGGGGAACGCCCCCCGTTGCTGTTGCAGTGATCAGATCACCGCCATCAGTGCCGCGATTTGCCCATGTTAATCCGGGAGCCATTGTGAGAAGATAAACAATGCCTATCAATAGACACACAAGCAGGATAGAAATTCGCCACCAAAGGTTGTTTTGCATTCCATCATCACCTAAAAAGTGGAGCAAATCACACCATGCTCCACTTTTTGGTCAAATCAATTGCTGGTCACGAAATACCGAATACAGGCGATTGGTAAGGTAACCAGTCTCGACTGTTCCATTCTCATTTTTGGGACTATCTATTATTACAGTGCAATGTTGGATTATTTTTTATCATTCCTCTATCTGCTGAGGCCGGTCTCCCGACCGAGCCGGCACGGTCACGCCAGAGGCGGGCCTATGGCCGACCGGCCTCAGCGCGACTTTGCGTTGTAATACTAATCCAGATCTGGCGATATCAACCAATTCACCACTGCATGAAAAAACAACAACCCAGTAAAGATCGCCCAAAGCACCTGCTGCCACGTTTCATTGGCAGTGAATGTCAGTCCACAACAGAACAAAACACCAGCGATGTTCAGGGGACTTTGCCAAACAGTCGATTTCAGGGTTTCGCCCAGTTTTTCGCCTGAAAATCGAGCCTCATAGCGGGCCAAGCTGATCGTCCCTAGGATTAGGGAAAGCGAGAGAATCCAAAGTGCGTTAGCCGTCAGGTCAAACCAATCGATCATTGTTTTATACCTTGAAAATGTTAACTTCTAGACGAGAAGTCCGAAAATAGGGGGTTACGGGGGTGCGGAGCACCCCCGTAACCCCCTATTTTCGGAAGTTCTCGCGGAGTTGACATTGTCGAAATACTTACAGTGGTGGGTGGTCTCCCGTCAAGTGGCAACCCCTGAAGGGCTAGCCAGTTGTGAATTTGCAGATTTGTTATCCGAGAACGAAAATGCTTGAGCGTACAGACCTGAGATCAAGCCCAACAACATCCAAAATAAAAGCCCTGGTTTCGCGCCTAGGGCGATGGCGTCCGTCGTCCCAAAAAGCAAGTGGGCAAACAGTCCTCCTGCCAAACCTAAAACGATCCCTCTGGACAAGGACCCCGAGATTCTTCCCCAAATGCGGACCAGCATCCAGAAAGCGCAGATGTAAAGGGCTATGAATGCAACCAGGCCAGGAATACCCAGGTCGAGAGCAGCTTGCAGGAATTCGCTATGAGCATGGCCAAAGTCTCTAGGTTCAGAAAATAGCGGATAAATCACATTGGCAACATGACGAAAAGTATCCATACCCATACCAGTGAATGGAAAATCTTGAATAGCGAAAACTGCCCGAGACCAAATTTCGATTCGAAGCCCTATTGTGTGATTGATAAAAATCGATCGCCAGGCCGTGAGTGCGTAATCTGGTGTCCAATCCGATGATATTCCGCCATAGCCAATCAGAATGATAGTCGCCAGGAGAACTCCCGCGATTGGAATAATTCCTAATAGCAATAATCGTCCACGCCTGGGAATTAAAACTGAAAATAACCCTAAGACAGTGACGAGCAAAGCAAGATAGCTGCTACGAGATTGGGTTAAGACAAAGATTACCAAGACAATAAGCGTGGAACACCATAGAAGCAGGCGCGGCAACCGGGCACTCCACATGGAGGAAAACTCCTTGCCTTTATTGGGGGTTCGCAATGATACGCTCAGTGTAAGCATAATGGGCAAAACCCACAACAGTGACCCGGCGATTTCATTGGGGTGCAATCCTTTTTCCGCCCCTTGCAGACCAACGATCAGTTGAGGAAACTGTGAGGTAAACGGGTCAAATAATAGAATTTTATCTGTCGACCAGTGGGTGCCAATGAAGCCCAAGATTGCTATCCCCACCCCAATGCCAAGAAAAGCCAGCAAGCCTGACCACCAACCCTTGGTCGATTTACTTTCTCGAGTAACGGCAAAAAAAACACCAAAGCCAAGCACCATACCGCTGATCTTTCGCAAGCTGATAGTGATGTCGAAAGTGGCCCAGATGCTGACCAGCACCATCATTGCCATCAGCAAAATGGGAATATTAAGAGGTGTCAAAGGCAATGCAGAAGGTATTCGCGAGGAGGGGCGTGAGGAGTGTGAAGTGATACGATCAACGACCCCATGCAGTACCCACAGCCCTGGGACCACGAACATGGCCAGCGAACGTTTGGGGTTGGGGAACAGCAAAAAGGGGGCAGCCAGCCCCAACCAGATCCAATGTAGTCGATCAAGCCAACAAAAGAAGTTGACAAGAGATCTACTCACAAGGAAGCTAAGGCCTCCCTGGTGGTTTCGATTACGAGCTCCACTTGTTCATCAGTCATGTGTGAAAATAGTGGTAATGTGACCTCGCGCCGAGTTGCCGCCTCGGTCTGGGGAAGCTCAAGACCAGGGAATAAATTTTGATAATAGGTAAACTTGTGGATGGGAGGATAATGGATACTAGTCTGAATGCCGGCTGTGCGCAAGTGATCCATAAAACTTTTCCTGTTCATGCTTTCAGGAAGCAATATGGGGAAAATATGATAAGATGATTCGCATTGCGCATCTTGAAAGGGCAATTCCAGCTCCCAGTCCTCGAAAGCCTCCCAATAGCGCTCGGTGATCTGTTTTCGTCTGGCGTCTTTCGCTGGTAGTTTTTCCAGTTGAACAATCCCTAGCGCTGAGCGAATCTCGTCGATACGATAATTAAATCCAAGGTCGACGACATCATAGGAATACCCCTTTCCCAGGTAACGATCTAAGGTAAAAGATGTCATGCCATGGGAACGGATGAGACGGATCTTTTCGGCGATATCATCATTATTTGTTACGACCATCCCCCCTTCGCCTGTGGCCAGGTTCTTGTTCGAGAAGAAGCTGAAGCAACCTACATCTCCCCATGCGCCTAAAGATTTACCTTCTAATTGCACACCAGGCGCATGCGCCGCGTCTTCGATAATGGCTAGATTGTGTTGGTTTGCAATCTCCTGGATTTCACCCATGCGACAAGCATAGCCTCCATAATGAACCACTAGCACAGCTTTGGTGCGCGGAGTAATTTGAGCCTTGAGATTTTTCGGTGAAATGCTCATTTCTTTCGGACCAAGAATATCCGCAAAGCGAACCCCAGCCCCCGTGTATAAAACTGCGTTCGAACTGGCCACAAACGTCAGGGATGGAAGAATAACTTCATCTCCAGGGCTAATTCCCAAAGCCACACAGGCCAGGTGCAAAGCCACAGTACAGTTCGAAACCGCTATGGCATGCTTGACCTCCAAAAAGTCGGCAAAGCGTGCTTCGAATTGCTGTGTAACTTCTCCCATGGTCACCCATCGACTCTTGAGTACCTTCACTACAGCCTGCTCTTCCTCAGGCCCGTAATCTAAATCAGTTAAGGGTACACGCAATTCCATTGTTATTCCTCTCTATCTTTCTAGTCGAGCTCTTGATAGTTTGGATCCCCCAAAAATGAAGTCACTGTGCGCAGTTTACCCAAAAAATCGGGCATTTCTATAACTGGAACAGATGCTTGCTGACAGATTTTCAATATCTGCTCGCGCTCTTCCGTTGGAATGTTGTGGATGGCAAAAACAATGATGCCAATATTATACTGGTTGACAAGCGTGGGAATATCATCCCGCCTGCCGATGACATCCACACCCCGAATGCGGCTGCCTTGTTTGTGTAAGTCGTCATCTACGAATCCAACAGTATGGAGGTTACAATCTCTCAGATGGTTGCTGATCATCCAGGCTACTACCTGGCCTGCTTTCCCACCTCCAACGATCAAGAGCCGCTCACGAGCAAACTTGGGCATATCCCTTTTGGATAATAGCTGAGAGGCGAAACCAAATACCAGGCGGCTGCGATAGCGAACGATCACAAATCCTAAACCGGCAATGACAGAGGCCATGATCAATAACCTGTAGGGTAGGATACTGATAAATGCATTGATGCTAAGCGCTATCAATGTAGCGAAGGTTACTGGAGGTGCCAAATATACGACATCATCACCGGACGCCTTCGACCAGTTGATTCGCTGAACTCCCATCAAATACCCGATGACACTGTATAGCAAAGCAAATCCTATTGAGAGGCCGAGCATGCGCGGCCAGCCAACGTGCAGGGGACTGATAGAACGCCAAAAAACGCTGGCAAACGCAAATGCAAGAAATGAGGCCATCGCATCAATGGAAAACCAGTTCAAATAACGCCCAAAGATTTTTGCCATCGGTCCCCAGAAGATCAACTCCTCGGGTGGGTTGACTGTTTCTAAGCGAGGGATCAGAACCAACAACGTCCAGAACAAAATATCCAGATCCATCCAAAAGGTGCGATTACGCACATAGATCTGATCAAGACGCATTTTTTTAGGCATGATCTGCTCAAAATAATCCTTAATGACCCGATTGGACTCGAGTAGGTTTTCTTCATCTCGATACAATACCGTTGCCGGGCTGGTTATTCCAGGTGTAATCGAGAGGATTTCTTGGCGCACATCGCTGGGCCACTCTGCTGCGATGTGTGGGTCTTCCGGGCGGGGACCCACCAGACTCATCTCACCGATGAGAACATTCCACAATTGGGGCAACTCATTCAGTTTGGTAGCTCGCAGCCATTTTCCGATCGTCGTTCTACGGGGGTCATCCCCAGCCGTGATCCTGGGACCTTGATAGCTCTCGGGCCTCTCGTACATGGTGCGGAACTTAAGGATTTTGAATGGTTTTCCGTCTTTGCCCAAACGCGATCCCCAATAGAATACTGGACCAGGTGAATCCCGTTTAATGGCGATAGCGATAAAGCCAAAAAGGGGCAGTAAACCCAGCAGGCCGAAGAACGACAATAGAATGTCACGAATACGGTAGGCACTGTTATGCAGCCAGGGGAAGGTTGCTTCCCGTTGTTCTTGCTTAGTCAAGTGGAGGGGAAATAGTATGTTGCTCAAAAGATCCTCCAAGGGGTAATGGAATGGAAATTATTAGATAGACAGTATAATTATTCGCAACGATTTTTGGGGTCTGGGTGAATAGCGACCAGATAGTGACTGTTTATGATGCGAATTTTCTCGAGCAAAAGTGCCAAAGTCCAGGAAATCGGCACCAGACGTCGGGCGACGGGAGGCGCTAAGGAAATTTGGTGAAACTCAAAGCTGCAACTGGGGAACAACTTGCGGATTTCGGGTGGCCTGATCCCTTTTGCTTGGGGATTAGAAGGGTTGAGCCAGAAGTCGTACCACAAGATCATCCCCTGTGGACGCAGCACCCGCAGCATTTCACGGGCCAGGTTGGCTTTTATGCCATCGTCAAGTACGGATGTGAAGACGGTGTATTGCAGGACAAGGTCGAAAGTGTTATTTGAGTATGGAAGTGATTGACCATCAGCGCAGGTAAGGGCTATATGTGACAGTCGGGTATAGGCCTGTTCTACTCGGTCAGGGAGCAGGTCCGTGCCATGCAAGCGGTCTGGGTTGGCTCCGTAAGCCAGAAATTCCAGCAGCACCCCTCCCGTACCGCAACCAAGCTCGAGAACTGTATATTCCCCAAGTGAGAAGAATCCTTTCTTACATAATAACTCTAAGGAGTTCCTTTGGCGCTGTTGGAGATAGAACAGGTGGGCTTGGTTGAAGGGGGAGTAGATGTCGCTTCCGGCTATCCGTTTAGCTATATCGGCGTATTCTGAGCGCAAACGGGAGAGATCGTCGGCTGCACGGTTTTTCGACATTAGCTTTTATTTTCTTGAAATAATAATATCCAGGGGCTCTAGGAATTCCCGTGGTAATCCCCCCTAAATCTGGAATGTCCCACGCCGATTCCCAAAGAGCGAATATCCATACCCAGATTCTGATCATCAAGTATGTACCTCGAGATAATCGATAAAGCGATCAACGATTGTTGTTCTATCGAAATAATTTTGCGCGGCTTCGCGACCATTTTTTCCAAGTTTTTTGCAGTGTGATGGACTCTTCTTAAGCATCACGATTGTTTCTTTGATGCCATTGATATCCCCTGGAGTGATCACAATTCCAGACCTGGTCCTATTTACAATATCGGCAGCTTCTCCCTCAGCGACAAGGATGACAGGTTTACTACTGGCCATTGCTTCGTATAATTTGGATGGGACCGCACCGGGAAGGTGTTTTTTCAAAGGCACCAAAATTAAATTTGAAGCCGCTAGCAATGGTGGAATTTCATCCTTTGGGCATGGATCTAGAAATGTGACATTCGACAAATTAATTTTCCTGGCCATTTTTACCAACTGCTCCTTTTCTGGCCCATCACCAATCAATACAAATCGAAGCCCTTTTTTTTCTTGTAATTGGGAAGCTACTCTTATGATTTGATCCAAACCTTGAGCGATACCATGTAAACCGGCATAGGTGACAATGAATTCGTTATTTGTGCCAAGGCCCCTGCTAAATTGCTTATTCCCAATGTCAGCAGCAAATTTTTTCGTATCGACACCATTCGAAAAGTGGAAGGTTCGGCATCGAGGAAAGCGCTGAGAAATATCATCAAGGATACTTTCTGATTGCCCACTGACGAGCCAAGCTCGATGATAGCAAAATCTCTCCAACCAGGAACTTATGCGGTAGGCCAAACCGCTCTCACTCAGCACGTCAAGAAAAGCGGCGCTTTTGGGCCAAAGATCGGAGACATTAAATATCCAGCGAGAGCGCTTAAGCCGACTTAAGAGAAACCCAGACATCCCCAAAAAAAGCGGTGGGCTTTCAGTCAACAAAAAATCGATATTGTTGAGACGCAGGCTGCCAATGGTTGCTGATGAGAATACGAAAGAGAAGTAATTCGTAAGCCGCTGAAGTATGTCTGTATTTTGGGTTGGGTATATAAACGAACGGAGGATGTCAACCCCATTCATCTTCTCTTTACAAAATATGCCGCCATACCCAGGATAAATTTTGCCCCTTGGGTAATTAGGCATAGCCGTTAACACGGTAACCTGATGACCTCGCTGCGTCGCTCGTTCGGCGAGTGCTGATAAACGGGCTTGAGGAGCCCCGATCTCTGGAAGGTAATACTGGGTATGGATGGCTAAATGCAAGCCGATCACCTTTCCTGAGCAGAAGTTAACGCTCGTTCGAGCTCGTCCGCCCGCTTCAAAGCCCCTTCCCAAAGTGAATAGCGATAATAGCGAATCGCCAGCGGGATATCATTCAACTGTTCTGCCATCTGACCTGCTAACCAGCAGCTATTGTAGCCAGGATCTCCATTGAGGCAGGATTGGAAATAGGCCTGCATTGAACGTTCAGGGTTTTCTGTGACGAGCAGATCCCCATATTCCTTCCAGCGCAATCCAGCAGTGGGATTCAAAGCCAAACCGCGCTCATAGAATTCGATTGCTCGTTCATCTTCAAATTGAGCCAGCCAGAACCAGGCCTCCGCGGACTCTGGGTGGGAAACCGCAGCAAACTCGGCCATCACTTGGTCTTCAGGGATGATCAGGGATAGCATATCGATGAAATTGGGGGAGCATTGCACGGCGGCACGCCAGTGCCGATCGCGTTCTTCACGTTCGCCTTGAGCTTGATAAATATAACCTTCAAACCAATGCTTGCGACAGCTTTGAGATTTATTCAGAACTGCCATGTCTGTTGGTTGAGTGCCAAGAACGAACTTGGAGGTATTTACTGCCATAAAATTGAACGCAGATATTTCGATTACCTTTACCCAGTTTAGTAACACAAATATCAACAGCACCCAAAAAACAAATATATTAACCCTTCTAATGGTTAGAATAGAATGTTTCTTAGGTTTCATCTGGAAACCTCACTGGCTATTCCCTGAAATTCTTATTCTAACCAATCCCCGTACGCTCCGCTTCAGCAAAACCTTTTTGGTGAAGCTTAGAGATGACAGCTTGAAATTTTCCAGAAGATGTGCGCGGAATGCACGGCGTGGGCTCAATGACTACCTTAACTTGATTTCCTAATCGTTGCTTGACCCTTTGTAGAATATCCCATTCGTCGGCTTGAGAATAACCTTTTGCAGGAACGATTTTTACTCGGATCAGATCGAGATCTTCCTGGATGATCTGGCCTTCTTGGACGTGTGGCTGATCGACAAAAATGCCATGAAAGCGCACTAAACGACGACCATCAGGCCCAATAACAACGTCTTCAACCCGTCCAACGACTTCTTTTATTACCGGCATAGACCGTCCGCAAGAGCACCCTTTAGAAGACCACGCTGCTAAATCTCCCAATCGATAGCGAATGAACGGCTGATATGAACGCGTCAGGCTGGTTACTACCACTTCCCCCACCTCGTCTGGCTTACAAGGTGTGCCATCCGATCTCAGGATTTCGACGATCCCTACATCTGGACTGATGTGCAGGCTTCCCTGTTGGCACTCACTAGCAAAAATCACATTTTCTACAGTGCTGAATTCTTCATAAACCCGGCATTGATATGCCAATTCCATCACTTGGCGCATTTTGGAGGTTACTTTTTCACTGGTCGTGATGACTGCCATTAATGGTGGAACCTGTAGCTCCTGCTCCAAAACAAACTTTGCCAGTAAATAAAAAGATACGGCATACCCAGTCAGCCAGCGAACCTGATGTTTACGCAGGGCACTAATATATTGATGCGCAGTATCGCTTCTTAAGTGAAAAGCGGAAAGATAGACCTGCCTCTCCGCGCAGTTGTACCGGTAAAATGGCCCGGGACTGTCTGGATCGGGCTCAACTATTCGACCGGAGAATGTTCCCCTTGGCATTTGGAATGAAACCCCGGCCCAGCGTGCCGAGCGGACTTCGCGCAAGGCGAGCGATTCTCTCAATTCTTGGATCGTCCAGAAGGTGGCGATAGGTGTCCCAGTTGACCCGCTGGTGTGAAATGTGAGCTTTGGCCTGGGTTGCATATCATCACGCAACAAAGCTTCTGGAGCGGCCCGAATCGCCTCCTTTTCGAGCAAAGGAAGTTCTATCAGGTTTCCCGAAGAGGCAGCCTGCTTTTCAGATTGGCTCCACGTTTCTCGGTAATAAGGCACTTTTGCGGCTGAGATATTCAACAGCTTTTGCAGTTGGTGCCTTTGCCATGTTTTCCAGTCATCTTCGAAAAAACTCTCTCTAGAATTGTATTCTTCTACAAAGCGTGCATAACCGGGTCCAAACCGCAACCAATGCCAATAAATGCCAAATGTACTTACCGAAGCATGCTGGGCCCAAAGAGGTAAACGGGCGTAAATATTCTCAAGGGATGCCATATTTCCAAGATTTCATTTGCTTATGATGTCTGCAAACAATGCCATCCACTGAGGTAAGATCACATTCCAATCAAATTCTTCAGCTTTTGCGCGAGCATTTTTTGAAATTCTGGCTGCCAGATGGGGATGACACAACAATTTGCGAATCGCAGCTGCAGATACCTCGACGTTTTCAGGTGGCGATAGAAGCGCATCTTTTCCATGCTCTACCAGGTATGGCACCCCACCAACGTCGGTACTGACAACGCACAATCCACAAGCCATCGCTTCCAAAATACATACAGGGGTATTATCCACATTGCTGGTGTTGATAAAAATATCCCCTTTGTTCATCCATTTAGGGACATCGGCTTTGGGCACACCTCCAGTAATTTCGATACGCTCCAGTACACCTAACTCCTTGGCAACATTTTTCGTTGCACCCAAACTGCCATCTTCTCTATCTGGGCCGATCATCGTAAGGCAGGCATCAGGGAAATCAGAGCTCAAATTTGCGAGAACGCGCACAGCCAATGTGGGATTATAGACCTTGTGGAAAGCGCGCAGCCAGATAAGATGGGGGCGCGGATTATTGCGCAGGCGGAACTTGTAGTTATCCAGGTTGATGGCATTGGGGAGCAGGCGAATATCCTGGCAGTAGGATTGCATGGTTTCGAACAGGTACCGGGAGGGTGTCGTGACGGTACTGGCTGAATGAAGCAACCTGCGTACCCTGCCCGGCCAACGATCCGCAAATTGGGGCAGATTACCCCCATGTAAACTAACAATAAAGGGCTTTTGCAAAGTACTTAGGAGCCATCCAGAAGCTTCTGCCCAAATAAATGCGGGGCCACTGTAGATATCGATATGGGCGGCTTGGTACTCCAGGCGCTGTTGCCAGATGGTGGCAAGAATGTCGAACAATCTTGGAATTCTCTCGAGTTTATGGGATGTCGTGATGAGCTGCCAACCCAGTTCCCGAAGGTGGACAGCCAGGTCTTCGCTAACAGAGCGTGATGCGCCTGCATGGGAGAGGAAATTACCAATCAAGAGCACTGTTTTTGAAGGCTGATTGGAATTCGCCCGATTCACGTAGCCTCTGGTGGCTCTCTAAAGCTAAAACTTAGTGCCAACCCAAAGAAAAACCCAGGCGCCACTAAACGCATGGCATTGGCAAAGATATACGCTAGGGCCCAAACAAATAATGCCGATACTATCGCTCGGTTATGGGTTCCACTGGCATTTAAGTATCCCCAAAAAACCATTGCCAAAACCAACAATATCGAGAAGAAACCAAGTGTCCCATGTTCTGCCAACATACGGCTGAATTCTGTATGTGCTGCCGCACTAATAAAGAAAAGAGCGTGCAGTGGTTTCGACATCCCCGGCCCTACCCCAGCTAGTGGGTTGTCCCTCCATATATGAATATCGGCCTTTATGATCAGATAACGCCCAGTCATGCTAATGTCTTGAAATCGGGTCGTAAAGAACCCACCCGTAAAATCATTCAGCCAAGGAGCGATAACTACCCAGCCAATTAGCGCTAATATTCCCCAAAACAGCATCATGCGCGGCCGGGCAATTCTATCACCCGCTAGAAAAATAAGGGTTACCAGGACGCTTGCGCCGAAAAAATAAACCCCACCTCGTGAAAACGTCAATGTGCTCTGTACTACCAGTGCGAGCATCAACGCTAATAGCAGGTTTTGAAACCTCTTATTTTGACGCATATCTAGCCAATAGAAGTAAATCATCAAGGCACCTGCACTCAATGCAGAGGCAACCTGGTTGGGGCCAAAACCACCACTAGTGATGAAATTGGCTTCATTCGTAAACTGGATGGTATCAGATGTGATCGTCGAAAACGTGGCTATGGTGAAAACACCAATCACAGGTGCTGCCAGCGAAAGGTATATTCCTTGTAGTTGTGTACGAGTGAAGCGCACTTGCGAGAAGAACATTACACATACCATGAGCGATAATGGCCCCGATAAGTTGAAACTGATTTGTTGGCGAGCTTCGCCTAGCGGCAAGGCGTTCAACGTAAGAAAAGAAGAAGGTAAAAGTAATAAAAAATAAAAAGTGGGCAAAGCTGGGATCTTAAAGCGTCGATTTCGAAAAAGTGCAATCAATAATATTGCAATCACTGCATATTTGCCCATCTCCCAGAACACATCCGCACCTGTCATACGCCAAAGTACCTCAGCTCCAGTGATATAGGCTGCAGCAAAAATAGCGCGCTCTGTGCGGCCTTGCAGTGCCCAAATTGTTCCTAAACCGATCGTGGCAAGGGCATGCCCAGTCGCAATCAGCCCAACTCGAGACATTAACAGCCCCAGCGGAATATGGACGGCAAGAAAAATGAGGATTTGCTGAATGTGCGTCCCCTCTTGGGTAAGAGAAAAATGGTTCGTGTGTGTAGAAGAAGGTGAATTAGAATTCATAATGATTCGATAAAATTGGGCGCTTAAGACGGCTCTCTGGGAATCGATGGGGGATTACCCAGACAATTCCTGGATACCCATCGAAGACAAGATACTATCGTAAACTTGCATTACTTTATTTGTCATAGCATTCAAACTGTAATGGTTTTGAACTCTGGCTTTTAATCGTTGGCCTAATTTTGAACGGAGATCCCGAGAGCCAAGAAGTGTTAGTAAACCCTCTGCGAGCTTTTCTCGAGATTGAGGTGGCACTAGTATCCCCGACCTGCCTTCTTCCAATACTTCAGGGCATTGGCCTACACGGGTACATACGACTGGCAATCCAGCCATGCCATATTCCAGCAACGCTAAGGGCAATCCTTCAGAAGCCGAACTGAGCACACCGATATCGCAGGCATTCAAAATGTCTGGCACCTTCGAACATTGCCCCATTAGAGTCACATTCTCGGAAAGGTCTAATTGACATATTTTTTCCCTGACCTGAGATAAGTATTTGGAATTCCTTAAATTCCCAACCAAAATCAAGTGTGCTTCGGGTTTTTCTAATATTACTATCGACAAGGCTGTTACGAGGTTTACCAAATCTTTCTCTGGCCGCACATTGGCTACACAGACAAGGCGTGATCCTGGGGAACCCGGCAATTGTAGGTTGCCTTTCACCTCGAAATTCGGAACACCGTTAGGGATATACCATACATTGGATTCTGGGATATGAAGTTTCTGAACAGACCATTCGGCCAGAAGTTGATTTACGGCAACGACCCCCGTCAGTCTGCTGGCAAACCAATAATAGATTCTCCCTGGTCGTTCTTCAAATGCATAGCGGCCATAATGATTGTGCCAGATAATCTGGGCATCTGGGCAAAAGATCCCTGCTATGACGGAGATGAAAACAGATGAACTGTGGGCGTGTATGATTTGAATTTTCCGTTTGCGAATGTACCTGATGAAAACCAAAAATGCGCTGAAATCAAAGCGATGTTTACGCTTCAAACGTAAACGTTCGACATCGGGTGCCACCAAAGTTTGCAATGCTCCATCCTTGCGGGTGGTGCACAATGAAACCTGAAAACGATCTCGCGGCAAAGCATTTGCCAGGTTGACAGCGACGTGTTCCGCCCCCCCAGCATCCAGGCTGTCTATTACGTGCATGATGGCAATTCGGCTCAATAAGACCTCTCTTTGTCAGTAGATCCTGCTGAAAGTGATAATGAGGGCATTTCCAACCCCCATTCTCTCGACAGCAAATCGGTGAGCGCTTCCTTTAAGCTTTCTAACGTGAATTGCTGTGCCCAGGCAGCAGCCTTTGCACGCAGAGGAAAATACTCTTGGGTGTTTTCGAGAACATGAAGGAGCACTTCGAACAACGCCCTCTCATCTCTCGCTGGGACAAGAAGCCCTCTGTCTCCATTCAGCATATGGGGGATCAAACCCCGGTCTGAACCAATACAGATTAACCCAAAAGCCATTGCCTCGGCGAGGGCTTTCGGCCAACCTTCGGTCTCAGAGGCCAGAACTAGTATGTCTGCATTTTCATAATAGTCCAGTACTTCTTCAAATGGCAAAGCACCTGCAAATCGCACACAACTTTGAATGCCAAGGCTGGAGACTTCTCGTTCCAACGTTAATCTATGCGGACCATCTCCTACAATTTGGCAGGTAGTATCTATCCCTCGTTGGTAAAGCTGGCTAACGACAGAGATCAAAACATCTACATTTTTTGCTTCCGAGAGCCGGCCTATATACAGGATTCCAGGTGGAATGTGGGTCTTCAGATATCGTGTGGCTACCTGTGCCCGGGCAATTTGCTCTTCCGTAAGTATGGAGGTGAAAAAGGGTATCACGTGGGGTGGCTGATCAGGCCATTCGCCATAGACAGTTACTGGACTTCGCCACCAATTTGAGCGCAGAATTGTGCGTTGCAGTCGAAACGTCCAGGGTTCGTCCGGGTAACCCATCCATTGCCCGGCATACTTTGCGACCAAATTACTGGAAAATAGGGGAGCCAGAATCGCGCCCAGCAAACCAAGATTTCCGGGGCAGCGTATGTGGATAGCGTCCGCCTTTCGCATGGCACGAGCCAGTGAGTAAACCAGGAGGGGAAGCATCACAATTTGTTTTAGTTTCCCCCCCCAGGTCAAACCGCTGATTTCGAGTTGAGGAACAATACGAATATTTTGGCGAGAGAAAGCGACAGCGTCTCCAGGTGGTGATTCATATCTGCAAGGAGCGGCAATAATGATTTGGGGAAACAAATCTGCCCAGATATCGATTTCGCGTGCATACGGGCCATAGGCATAGATTTTATTTTGCCATTCGTAGTGACGAACATGCGAAAGGATAAGTAATTTTATGATCCCGCTATTCATATCTCAATTAGTGCTTGTCGCCTATACATTCATAAGCATACTGCTATCAGGAGGGAATCGAAATCCTGTTTCTTTGCTTTCTAAACTTGGGCAGTAGATATCGTAATCTAGCTCGCATTCAGGAATTCCTAGTTCTGCAATGCAATGTCTGAGCATCTCTGTATGTTTTTGTGGACGGTATTTGCTTGGATCGACGTTTTTCTTCGGTCTTTGGTATTCACCATCAAATCCGAGAAAATTGCATACCTTTGTTGCTGCTGATGCATCTCGAATAAAATTTACGACAAGAAAGTCAGCAGCCCTGTCAGAAAAATGTGAAAGTACGAAGAGATGGTGATCATTTCTTTTTCGTATCCAGTCTTTTATCGCTTCTTCTGTTGTGTCCCATGCTGGGACAGTTTGAAAGTTCCTTGTTTTCTTCCTCTCCCGCTCAATATGGGATAATCGACTGTATATCCAGCTCTCGAGATTACGCACATTTAGGATGAATTTTGAGCCTGGGAACAAGCGATCAAGCTCGGTAAAATCCCTCGGTATATCATCACTGAAACAATCATATCTACGCAAAAATTTTAGATCATCATGCCGCCTCCACTTAACTCCATGGTAGGAAGGTAGTCCGAGGGATTCAAACAAATAGTGAATAGACGTTGAGGCACTCTTATTGAATCCGGCTATCCACTTAAGGCGGGACAGCAGCGGTAGCCAAAGGATCGTGGCTGAT
>CAZUSV010000012.1:26731-53934 GCA_964622645.1 uncultured Anaerolineales bacterium | reverse complement strand
TACGGGGGTGCGGAGCACCCCCGTAACCCCCTATTTTCGGGCTTCTCGTCTGAAATTTGACATTGTCGAACTAATCAAATCACCATTGTTGGTACAAATTATAGCATTATTAAGTCAGTTAACAATGCTAACATCCATTTTATATCCCCATGCTTGGTGTTAGGGTGTAATCAACCCTCGTTAACCGAAACGACCCTCCACATAATCTTGTGTACGAGCGTTTTTAGGGTTGATGAACAGGTGATTTCCTGGGGCATATTCCACCAGTTCCCCTTGCAGGAAGAATGCGGCATAATCTGCCGCGCGTGCAGCTTGCTGTACGGAGTGAGGAACCAGGATGATCGTGTAGTCTTCTTTAAGTTCTTGTAGCGATTCTTCTACCTTTCCGGTGGAGATGGGATCGAGGCCTGATGTCGGTTCATCCAACAAAATGACATCGGGTTCAAGGGCTAATACCCGAGCCAAGCATAAGCGTTGCTGCTGACCACCGGAGAGTGTCACTGCAGGGTCATCCAGACGGTCTTGGACTTCTTCCCACAAGGCAGCCTGGTTCAGACTGCGCTCGACGGCAGAATTCAGTTTATGATTATCCTTTTCACCAGCAACTTCTAGACCATACGTCAAATTCTCACGGATGCTCATAGGCAGCACAACTGGACGGGCGAATACCATACCAACTCGCCTACGTAGCGCGATGACATCGGTTTTGGAATCTAGGATATTCTCATCATCTAGCAGGACGGTCCCCTCGATTTGGGCAACGTCCGTGAGATCGTTCAGTCGATTGAGCACTCTTAGCAAACTGGATTTTCCACCGCCCGCAGGCCCGAATATCACGGTAATGGCGTTTGCGGGAATGTCGATGCTGACACCCCGCAATGATTCGTTGCCGTCGGAGTAATGTAAGGTAAGATCTTTGATCTTGATTTTGGGTTTGGATATCTTTTTCATGTTGACATTACCATTGGCGCCGAGCGCGGGCTCGTGAGCGGATTGTGGTTGCGATGACATTCATACCCAGCACAAAAGTTAACAGTACCAGGGCAGTGCCATACTGGATTTTGATTGGCATCCCAGGCACTTGTGTGGAAATCACATACAAATGGTAGGGTAGCGCCATAGTAGCGTCCATAGGGGTATTTGGCAATCGGGGCAGGAAAAAGGCAGCAACAGTAAAAAGGATTGGAGCGGTCTCTCCAGCGGCGCGTTCCAACCCCAGAATAACCCCAGTCAAAATACCTGGTAACGCTTGTGGCAGCACGATCTTACGGATCGTTTGCCATTGCGTGGCACCAACGGAAATGCTCACCGTACGAAAGGCTTGGGGTACAGCTCGCAGCGCTTCTTCAGTTGTGCTGATGATCACCGGGAGAGTCATGATTGAGAGAGTCAAGGAACCAGCCAGGATGCTGGTGCCAAAATTCAAGAATAGCACAAATAACCCCAATCCAAACAGGCCATACACTACGGATGGAATGCCAGCCAGGTTGATGATGGCGATGCGGATCAAACGCGTCCAACGATTATCGGGCGCGTACTCTGAGAGGTAGATCGCAGCCCCTATGCCTAAGGGCACGGCAAATACCGCTGTACCTAAGGTCAGGTACAAGGTACCTACGATGGCGGGCCAGATCCCCCCGGCTCGCATCCCATCGCGTGGAAAGCCAACGATAAATTCACCAGAAATGGCCGGGGCTCCCAGAACAACGATATAGATGACCACTGCCAATATTGGGAGGACAGTGAGCACAGTTATGGTTGTTAGGAGACTGAAGCCCAGCTTCTGCTTTAAGTATCGCGATAGTGAAGTTGAAGTTGAGCTCATGGTTATGAAAGAATGCGTTCCTGGCGCTTGCGCTGACGGAATACCACCGCCGAAGCTGTGACATTGACAATTAGCGAGATCAAGAACAGAACTATGCCAATGAAGAATAAGACATGGTAGTGCACGCTGCCATTGGCGACTTCACCCATCTCAGCGGCGATTGTGGCCGTCATCGTGCGGGCTGGTGCGAAGAGAGCGCCTAATCCCTTTGGCAATACTGGAGCATTGCCAGTGACCATCATCACGGTCATGGTCTCACCAATAGCACGACCTATGCCCAGCATGACCGCTGTTAGCACTCCCGAACGGGCTGCGGGCAATGTAACACGCCAGATGGTCTGCCATTCGGTAGCACCCAGGGCCAGTGATGCATCCCGGTAAGATTTAGGTACTGCGTCCAGAGCGTCCTCGGAGACAGACACAACCGTCGGGATGGCGATGCCACCCAAAAGGAGTGAGCCTGCCAATGCTGTCAACCCGGTGGGTAAATCAAGGAGAACCCGCAAATAAGGCGATAACACCAGAATTCCCAAAAATCCCAAGACCACAGAGGGCAGGCCGCCTAACACTTCGACAAAGGGTTTGAGAATTTCTCTCATCCAACGAGGAGAGATTTCGGAGATATAGATCGCCGCGCCGACACCGAAAGGCACAGCGATGATCGTCGCGCCGATGGTGACGATCAGCGACCCTCCGATCAAGGGGAGGATGCCGAAATAATCTTCAATTGGGTACCAACGCACTGCAAACAAGCTTTTGAATTCGACTTCACCCAGGGTTGGCAAGCCCTCTCGCATCAGGAAGAAAAAAATCAGGCCAACGAATACGATCGCTGAATAGCCTGAAATCTTGATCAGGCGGGTGATGATATATTCACGCCAGTTTAGAGCACTTTCCATGACAATCTCTTCAAATTTTGGAATATTTTAGGAACGCGGTTCCTTTAAGGAACCGCGTTCCTAGTCATTACGGATTTATGGGCACAAACCCAAGTTCAGTGACGATGTTCTGTGCTTCGGGCGATAAGATCCACGCCAAGTATTCTTCGATCACACCGCTGGGTTCACCATTGGTGTACATGTAAAGATCACGGGCGATAGGGTATTGGCCATTGTTGACGCTATCGGCCGATGGCAAGATATACTCTGCCTCTGGATCAGCTGCAATCGCGATAACTTTCATTTCATGGGTGACGTACCCCAGACCGTCATACCCGATGGCATTGGGATTGAGCCGAATTTCAGCGCCGATGCCCTCGGATGAAGGTAGCAGGAGCGTGTCGGTGGAGAAGAGGGTTTTGTTTTCTTTTTCTCCGAGGCGAAGGACCTCTTCCAGGAAATAGACGTGTGTCCCCGAATTGGTTTCGCGTGAGAGGCGTACAATGGGCCGATCCTCGCCCCCGACGTCTTTCCAATTATTTATTTTCCCGCTGTAGATATCAGAGATTTGCTGCAAGGTAAGCTTTTCAACTGGATTTTCGAGATTGACGATCACCGCAATGGCATCGCGTGCGATGACGAATTCGACCGGATCGCTCCCATTGGCTTTAGCGGATTCGATTTCTTCGGGTTTGATCTTGCGGGATGCATTGGCGATATCCACCGTGCCGTTGATCAGCGCGGCGATGCCCGTTCCAGAGCCACCCCCGGTGACAGAGAGTCGCACCTCAGGTCGCATTTCTTGATAGCGTTCAGCCCAGGCCAATGCCAGGTTGACGATGGTGTCAGAACCTTTATTTTCGATAGTTTCAGATTTCGTTGAGGGGGAGTTTGCATCGCTTGATGCTGTTTGTGAACTGCACCCAGATGCGAGGAGAGTTAGCAGGATTAAGGAGATCAAAACTCGTTTCATCGGTGTGGGATTATAGTCTCAAATAATTGATGTAACAAGAGGGTGATGAAACTTTTTAGATTCTGCGATGGAAAATAGCTACGCAATGAACTTACTGTTGAGTATAATCGTGCCCATGAATAGCCAAAAACCCGTTTTCAGGATTCGTGATTTGGATTTCTATTATGGCCCAAGTATTGCCTTGAGCCAGATCGATATGGATATTCTCCCTCAGCATGTGACAGCGTTGATCGGTCCATCAGGATGCGGGAAATCGACATTTGTCCGCTGTTTGAATCGCATGAATGACACGATTCCTGGAACGCGGGTTGAAGGAGAGATTTTGTTAGAGGGGAAAGATATTTATGCCCCCGAAGTCGATCTGGTAGGTTTGCGCCAGCGTGTTGGGATGGTATTCCAAAAGCCGAATCCATTCCCGCAGTCGGTTTATGATAATGTGGCCTTTGGCCCGCGCGTGCTGGGAATGACCAAACATAAAACCGAGCTCGAAGAGATCGTTACCAAGAGTTTGCAGCGTGCTGCGGTTTGGGAGGATGTCAAGGATCTGTTGCATACCGACGCTTTAGGATTATCCCTGGGCCAGCAGCAGCGCTTATGTATCGCCCGCGTCCTGGCTGTCGAAGCGGAAGTGATCCTGATGGACGAACCCTGCTCAGCCTTAGATCCCATCGCCACAGGTAAAATCGAAGAACTCATCCACGAACTCAAAGAACGATACACCATCGTCATCGTGACTCACAATATGCAGCAAGCCGCCAGAGTCTCTGACTTTACCGGTTTGTTTTGGCTGGGTGAACTGATTGAATTTAGCCCCACCAAAAAGCTTTTCACTACTCCTAAACACGAACTGACCGAGGCCTATATCACCGGCCGCATGGGATAATAATCTAGAATCCACTAAGTCCACCAAGGACACGGAAAGATATTAGTGATCTTGGTGTTCTTCGTGGGTTATCTTATTGCAAATTATCTTGAAGTATTGTGGGGATTTTTTCAGCGATGGCGTCACGCACTTGACGGAACACTGCCAGGATTTCTTCATCTGAACCCTGCGCCTCGGCGGGGTCGGGAAAGCTGTGGTGGATCGTTTTGCCCTTACCTAACCAGAGGGGGCATTCTTCTGCAGCAGAGTCGCAAACCGTGACTACCAAATCAAATTTCATATGCATATACTGATCAGTATGATTTGACTCACCATGGTGGTGAATGCCTATTTCTTCGAGCACTTGCAACGCCATGGGGTGTATATACCCTGATGGTTTTGTCCCTGCACTGTATGCTTCCCATTGTGTGCCAAATTTTTCATTGACAATCGCCTCAGCCATTTGAGAGCGGCAGGAATTGCCAGTGCAAAGAAAGAGAATTTTTTTTCTTAGAGGGGCAGTCATATCTATTTCAAAAAAGGGGAGTATCTAGCTGTGACCGGTCGGCCGAAGGCCCGCCTTGGCGTGACCGAGTCACACTCGGCACGGTCTGGAGACCGGCCTTAGCTTTCAGAATTATGATATCAATATTTTCTCCTGTTCGTCATCGGAGCGAGCTAATTCTTTCATTTCTCCGGTGGCGACATAGATGGTGCGCTCGCAAATATTAGTAACGCGATCAGCCATGCGCTCTAAGTTGTGGGCTGCCCATATTAGCAGATTGGCACGATCAATGATGGATGGATCGGAGATCATGTAGGTAATTAACACCCGGTTGATCTGGTTGTACAAGTTGTCAACCTGATCGTCTTCTTTGGGAATTGCCATAGCTTGATCTACATCAGCCTCCACAAAAGCACCCAAGGCACGGTGGAGCATACTCGTAGCTAATTCTGCCATACGCGGAAGATCAGTGATTGGTTTCACGGGGGGCTGACAATCCATTTTAACGCAAATTCTGGCGATGCCCTTAGCATAATCTCCCATACGTTCCAACTCCGTAGCGATTTCAATGGTCGAAGCCAGTACACGCAGATCACGTGCCATGGGCTGTTGTGTAGCGATTAGTGTCAAACAAGTTTTTTCGATCTTGAAACGCTTTTTGTTGATTTGCTTGTCAAAGGCATAGATCCGCTTGGCAGCCTTGCTATCTCGATCTTTGAGCGCTTTGACGGCGTCCAAAGTGGCGCTTTCGACCATACTACCAAGAACTAAAACTTGATCGAGCAATTGGTTGATCTTCTTATCTAAACTTTCTCGGGGAGCAATTGTTGTCATCTCAACCTCTTGATTTATCCAAACCGGCCGGTGATGTAATCTTCCGTGGTCTGCTTATTGGGGTTGGTGAAGATCTTCTCGGTTTTGCCATATTCTTCGAGAACCCCAGCGCGATTCTCGCCCAAGTTGAAGAAAGCTGTTAAATCCGAGACGCGCGCCGCCTGCTGCATGTTGTGCGTGACGACGATGATGGTGTAATTTTTCGCCAGTTCGCGCATTAACTCTTCTATTTTTAATGTGGCGATGGGGTCGAGCGCAGATGCGGGTTCATCCATCAGGATGATATCGGGCTTGACTGCAATTGCCCGGGCAATGCACAAGCGTTGTTGTTGCCCACCAGAAAGGGAGAGTCCGTTTTGGTCTAGTTTGTGTTTGACTTCTTCCCAAAGTGCCGCGCTGCGCAACGACTGCTCCACCAGATCATCCATATTCCCGGTATAGCCATTGATGCGTGCGCCCCAGGCGACATTGTCGTAGATGCTTTTGGGAAAGGGGTTGGGTTTTTGAAAGACCATGCCAATGCGGCGACGGACTTCTACCGGGTCTACGTCGGTGTCATAGATATTCTTGCCATGATATAAGACTTCACCCTTGGCCCAGGCACTGGGGACCAACTCATTCATGCGGTTGAATGCCCGCAGCATGGTGCTCTTTCCGCATCCAGAAGGTCCGATGATGGCGGTGATTTTCTTAGTTTCGATCCCCAGATTGATATCTTTGACAGCCAGAAAGTCTCCATAATAGATATGCAGTTCTCGGGCTTCGATAGCGTATTTTCCATTCGTTGAGGATTTCTTTGCCATAGTTTCCTAATATTCCGTTTGACAGCTAATCAAATAATTTTTCACCGCAGAGTCGCGGAGAGCGCTGAGTTGTTATTATGTGCGAGAAATCAAACAAAGAAACAAAATCAATATTCATCATTCGTTTTCTCTTTCAATCTTTTTTCTCCGCGATCTTTGCGTCTCCGCGGTTCATATTCCTTTTTCAAATTGTTCTACACTGATTATGTTCTTGTGCTGTATTTGTTGCGCAATAGGATCGCGATTGCATTCATTGAAAGTAATAGCGCCAGCAGCACCAGGATCGCTGCGGCGGCGATATTGCGGAACTCATCTTGCGGGCGTGCCGTCCACTGGTAGATCTGGATGGGTAGTGTAGTGAATTTCGAGAAAGGCCCATCGGGATCGAAAGTGATGAAGGTTGAAGCACCCACAACGACCAAAGGAGCGGTCTCGCCGATTGCTCGGGATATGGCCAGGATCGTCCCGGTCAGGATGCCGGAGATCGCATTGGGTAAAACATGATGCCATACCGTTTGCCAACGGGTGGCGCCCATGCCATAGCTGGCTTGCCGCAGTGAATTTGGTACCGCTTTGATAGCCTCTTGAGCGTTAATAATGATTAGAGGAAGGATCAACAACCCTAAAGTCATTCCTGCAGAGATGATCGTGCGCCCATTGGCTGTAGTGGGGTCCACTAAACCAAAAGCCGCGCCACTGGTAAATTTCTCCAGGGCGCGCACGAAAATGGCTAAACCTAAGATACCGTAGATAATCGAGGGCACACCTGCCAGGTTGTTGATGTTGGTCTGGATCAGACGGTTGATGGGGGTGTCGGTAGCGTATTCCTCAAGATAGATCGCCGCGCCAACACCCAGGGGGAAGGCGAATAAAATGGTGATAGCAATCGTCCACAACGATCCCAGGATGGCTGTGCGTACACCGGCGCGCTCTGGTTCAGGGGATTGGGGATTGACTAGGAAATTTCCACTCAGCCAGGATTTGAATTCTATTTGTGCGTTGGGATATTTCGATGCAACCTCGGCGGAAATCTGATCTTTTTTAAAGACAGAGTCACTTAATGACCAAGTATCGACTACAGTTGGGTTGACCACTCGCTCGATCACTAGGTTATAGATTTCCTCGCGGGAACGTTCTTCCCAGGGCATTTCACTTTCCAGGCGGCGGAACAAACCTTTGGATGTATTCTGCTCCAGGATCCAAACCAGGTCGATCTGGTGCAGTTGCTCGATGGGTATCCCATTAATCGCTAAATCTTCGGGGTTGCTCTCGTTTTCGATGGCGATATAGCCAAAGGCTGAATCAACAATGTTCATCAATAGAACGATTAGAGCGATAATACCTATTAAAGTTGAAGCTCGGAAGATTACTCTCCAGATGCGTCCCCAACGGTGACGCCCAACTAAATTGGCCTGGAAATCAATGCCACTTGCAATGTTATCTTCAAATATATTTTGGTTCATTCGTACACCTCACGGAAGCGTCGCACAACTCGTTGGCTAATGATATTTAAGATCAAGGTGATGAAGAACAAAAACAGTCCTATGGCGAAAATACTGTTATAGTCAATCGAGTCATAGCTCAAGTCGCCACCACTGATGCGCACGATGTGCCCGGTCATCGTCTCAGCAGGTCTGAAGGGATTGAAAGTGAAATTTGGTCCCGCACCAGCCGCAATGGCTACGATCATGGTTTCGCCGATCGCTCTGGAAATGGAGACGATGAAGGCTGCTACAATTCCAGAGATGGCCGCAGGAAGTACTACCTTGATAGCTGTTTCGAGCTTGGTGGCCCCTAAGCCATAGGATGCTTCTCTGAGGGCGCGTGGCACTGCGCTCAAGGCATCTTCGCTCATCGAGCTGACCATGGGGATGATCAAAATGCCGATGACAATCCCAGCCGCAGCAGTGTTGTAGATCTCTACAATATCCCTGCCGAGAATTGAACGCAGCAGGGGGGTCATGAATGTCAGTGCAAAGTATCCATAAACAACAGTAGGTATCCCCGCCAGGATTTCCAAGATAGGTTTAAGGATGCCGCGTGCTTTGTGCGAAGCGTACTCGCTCAGGTAGATGGCGATACTCAGACCGAGCGGAAGAGCGACAATCATGGCAATCGCTGAAGTCATCAGGGTGGCGTTGAGCAAGGGCCAGATACCAAAATCACCAATTTGGGGACTCCATTTGAAATGCGTGAAGAATTCGAATAATGATACTTGAGTAAAGAAGTTCATGGCTTCTTTCCCTAGTTCGTAAACAATGCCGATCGTTGTCAGAATTGAAATCGCTCCAGCCAAAAACAATAAGGCTTGGATAATTGTCTCGCCAATACGAGGGCGTTTGCGCAGATCAAATGGCCGATCGTAAGCTTCCTGGATGACCTTGCTTTGAGGTGGTGAAGAAATGATCTCGGTTTGTTGGGTCATAGCTTGTCCTTAACGTGGCGAGACCCTAAAGGTTTTCGTTGCTCACTATTGTTCGGAGCACCCTTAGGGTGTCGCAAAACCTTTAGGGTCTGGTGATAGGGTACGTACACTTATTTCATGGCATCAAGCCAGTTTTGCATGGATGTCTCCAGCGCTTCGTCACTGGCGGGGAAATAGCCAACGTTGACGATCTCTTCATTGACGTAGGTCAGGAAGAAGTTGATGTAGGCAGCGACCTGGGGCTTGCTCTGCATGATGCTGGCATCGGAGTAGATGAAGAGCGGGCGAGCCAGGGGATATTCGTTGCTATCAACCGTGGCAGCGGAAGCCTCGACACCTTCGATGGATAGGATCTTGAGGGTGTCAGCGTTCTCAGCGTAGTAAGCGTAGCCGAAGAAACCGATAGCGTAGGGGCTGCCCAGGATACCCTGGACGAGCACGTTGTCATCCTCAGAGAGGTTGAGCTCGGAAGCATTCAGGATGGGCTCTTCGTCCTCATCGAAGATCACTTCGACGAAGTAGTCAAAGGTGCCGGAGTCGGTGCCGGGGATGTAGCGCACGATGGGCTCAGCGGGCCACTCGGCGTTGACATCTGCCCAGGTCTCGGCGGTGGAGAAGATCAAGGCCAGTTCTTCAAGGGTGGCGCCCTCGACGAAGTCATTTTCCTGGCTGACAGTCACGGCCAGGGCATCGGTACCGACGCGGAACTCAATGGGGGTGCGGCCGATAGCGGCGCAGGACTCAACTTCGCTGTCCTTGATGGGGCGGGAAGCGTTGGAGACATCGGTCTCACCGGTCTCACAGAAGCGCTCGAAGCCGCCACCGGAGCCGATAGAGTCGATGGTGATCTGACCAGCGAAACCTTCGTCCTGGAAGCGGGCGGCCATAACTTCAGCCAGTGGGAAGACGGTGGAGCTGCCAGCAGAGATCACATCGCCGGAAACGGCCAAGGGATCAACGGCAGGGAGCATCATGCCTTCATGGGCCTCTTCCACCTGGGCTGCTTCCGCATCTTCAGCCTCTTCGGCTTCCGTTTGAGGGGCAGCGGTGGGTTCCGTCTGCGGTGGGGCGACAGTTTCCTGTCCACCACAGGCGGTGAGCAAGATGGCTATCAAGATAAATAATGACAGCACTTTGTAAATCGGGCGTTGCATATTCACAATCTCCTTATCGTTTTTCTTGTGAGTAATCATGCGGGAGAGTCTAGCAGCCCATGATTAACAGTTTACGAAAGAATGTTTAATGGATTGTCAAGAGTATGTTAACAAGTGTTTAACATTTGTTTTTTCGGGTGTGATAATCGGACCTCTAGGAATTCCTGGAGAGCTTGTTAATCTCTATCTTATTAAGATAAAATAGGCCTAAAATGCGATAAATGACAGATGAGAGAAGGTTAAGTGGTGGCTGAACACTTGGCGGGATGATTATCAATCTGTTGGTGGGGTGATGGGTTGCTAGCTCCAGCCAGAATTGCGGCCCACTCACATTAGCGAATAGGAGTGATTCATGAAGTTGCGCGTAGTGGTATTGGGAGCGGGATTTGGCGGACTCGAACTTAGTTCGATCCTTTCTGAAGAAATTGGCGATGAGCTAGACTTGACCTTGATCGACAAGAACGATACTTTTTTCTTCGGCTATTCCAAACTAGATGTGATGTTTGGCCGCAGGACCGCCGACTCTGTACTACTCCCCTATAAGAATTTCCTGAAGCCGGGCGTGACCTATCGCCAGGAAACCGTCACGTCCATTGACCCGAAAACGCGGCGCGTCACCACCAATGGTGGGAACTATGAAGCTGATGTACTGGTAATTGCCTTGGGAGCGGACTATGACTTTTCAGCCACCCCGGGCCTGGTCGAGGGAGAAAATGAGTTCTATTCCTTTGCTGGTGCAGCGCGATTGCGGAAGGTTCTGCCTACATTTACAAAAGGACATGCTCTCATTGGGGTGACATTTACACCGTTCAAATGTCCACCCGCGCCGAGTGAAGCAGCCTTGCTGCTGCATGATTATCTAACAGCGCGCGGGGTTAGGGAAGACTGCCAGATCAGCTTGGTCATGCCATTCAGTGTCCCGATTCCCCCATCTCTGGCGACGTCCAAAGCATTGCTGAAGGCTTTCAAAAAGCGCGGCATTTCCTTTATCCCCAATTTAAGCGCGCGTGCACTAGACCAGGACCGCAGGGTTGCTATTCTGAGCGATGGGAGCGAATTATCCTATGACCTGTTCCTCGGCGTACCAAAGCACCGTGCTCCGGATGTGGTCATCGACAGCGGTATGATTTATGATGGCTTCATCCACGTCAGCCCGGACGACCTGACCACAGAATATCAAGGTGTTTATGCTTTCGGGGATGTGGCCCATGTCGGCACACCAAAGGCAGGGTTATTCGCTGAAGGCGCTGCCCAGACTGCTGCCGCGCATATCATTGCGCAATTCAAAGGGCAGGAAGATCCTGAATTCTATCGCGGGGATGGAACTTGTTATGTGGAGTTTGGGAGAGATCAGGTTGCTCGTGTGGATGTGGATTTCTTTTCGGCTCCATCCAATGGCATTTATACAGCCCCCTCTCCGGAGATCGCCCGGGAAAAAGAGCGCTATGGCACTAGCAGAAGCGCCCGTTGGTTTGGGATGTAATGCGCCCCAATGGAGGTCCTTGAAAAGTTGGTTTTTATGGGGAGAGCTTAAACGCTACATAGATATCCGCTTCGAGCATGACGTCATCTTCGTAAAAGTGATGGGTGAAGTAAACGTTCCCATCATTATCTAGGGAAGCTTCACCAGCAAAGTGGGTGAACATTTGCTCGGGTTCACCCCATTCGCCGTTGACTCTCTTCGAGCGCCATAGTTCCGGCGCACCAGGGCTGCGTGTGAACCACAATTCGTTCCCCTCGGAGGTGACGAAAGGCCAGCCGTCGGTGTTGGGGGAATTGACAATGGCCAGATTGACCGGTTCCCCCCATTCACCGGCGATATTCTCAGAAACCCAAATGTCATAGCCGCCCTGACCGCCGGGGCGCGAGGAATGGAAATAAAGTTCATGCCCATCGGTGGTGATGTGCAGTTCGCCGACTTCGTATTCTGGCCTGAAATCAGCCAGTTGCCAGTTGCCCCATTGCCCGTCGATGAATTCAGCCGTGAACCAGTGCAAGCCTGTGTATCCTTCACGGGCTGCACAGAACCACATCTTTTTTCCCAAGACAAACTCGCAGCCATCTAAGGATAGTTTACCTGGGTCTTGCAGTACGACTCTTTGCGCAGAACTCCATCCTCCAGCCTCTCTTTGGAAAACATAGATGCCAGTAACACCATCAATAACCTGTTCCTCGACAGGCTTTTCCACATTGGGAGTGAACCAGACATAGAGAGTGTTCCCGTCCGGCATAATGAATGCCGAATCTTCAGCCCCAGCCGTGTTGACCGGGTAGGGTAGGGGAACTGGATCTGTATATTCATCCGTCACTGACTGTGGAGGGTAGATATCCGTCTCGGGGATGATCTTCACCTGATCTGATGGGATGAGACTCTCCCGGTCAGGAATTGCTGTTGGTGTTGGTTGCGCAGATCCTTCCAATGCACAGGCCAGTAATACCAATATGAAGCTGGAGATCAGGACAATGTGCCTCATGACTCAGGTTCGGCTGTGGGCTGTTCTTTGCGCCGGCGTGGGAACCAGGTTCCAATGAGCGCACCTAAACCAAGCAGAGCAACAAAGGGCAGGAAACCAAACCAGCCTACGAAGGGCGCCAGACAGGCCAGGATCAATAACCCTGCTCCCCAGGTTTTTTGTTTGAGTGTTTCGAATTCTGGAAAGACGCGTTCTCCTACCAGTTGAGTTATTGCGCTGAGGCCCAACAGTAGTCCTAACACCAACACAAAGGCAATCAGCAACGCCGGAATGGCAATAAATCCCAAGCCTGTGCGATCGCTCAGACTAATCAATGCCAGACATATGGCGCCAAAAAACAAGAAATTTACCAGGCCGAGCAAAAAAGAGCGTCCGGTGATTTGCTCAGCAACATGTTGTATTTGTTGGATCTTGCGGGAGAAGAAAACATCCATGAGCAGGAAGAAAGCGATCAGGGTTCCAGCACCAAAGATCGCGATCAAGAGGAGACTAAAGGTTTCCATGATTATTTTGCTCCTTTTTCAAAATAAGCGGGTAGTGGCTCAGCTAGGGAACGGATTTACCCGAAAAGTGGTGTGCATAGGGGGCGAAGCCTCCTATGCACACCGCTTTTCGGGTGATTCCCCGTCTGGCTGATTAACTACATAGGTG
Organism: uncultured Anaerolineales bacterium; assembly: GCA_964622645.1. Lineage (GTDB taxonomy): Bacteria > Chloroflexota > Anaerolineae > Anaerolineales > UBA11858 > NIOZ-UU35. The sequence goes on along the minus strand of CAZUSV010000012.1, from coordinate 40,550 downwards.
ATTGTTTTAGGAGTTGATGAATCTATTCTGGACTTGTCTTGTGAGATTTCACGTTGAACTCGTCGGCCAATCCAGATCAGGAATATCAAGGCAGCCAGCCCGACCATCGTCATGCCGCTGGTGTTATCCATGCGAGCCTGGTCGAACTCTTGGATAGGCGCAAGGGCGATGAAGAAGCCCAGGGCTCCAGAAGTCAACGCCCAAAGATTGCGATTTTGATTTTCCATCTGGTCGGCGATCATTCGGCGTAGCAATTGAATAATCAAGATGACCAGAGCTACATTGATCAACATGGTAATGATGGGTGGGATGGGGCTGTGAGGCAAAGCGCCATTTATGATAAATAGAGTGGCTACGCTGAATAATCCCAGCAACATAAACTTAATCAACCGGTGAGTTTTCTTTGTTCCTGTCGGAGAAAGCGAATCGGGTAAGCGCCGTGCCAGGAAGAATAAACCAACCACAATAGCGCAGGTAAACATGTAAGGGAAGGCCGCGGGGCGGTATTCCGTGATAAAAGCGAACAGGAAGATACCGTTCAATACGAAGAGAGCGCTTAGCCAGCGAAATGTTTTTCTGCGAATCCAGGGCTGGTGTTGTTCTTGCTGGTATATCAGGTTGACCAACAGGATAGGTATGGCGATACTAATGGTGGCATGGTATATGGTCAGGTACAGGCTCCAAACCCAGTTAACGCCTGCCCAGCGACCATAGCTTCCTAATAGACCCAAATCCATCCAATTGGGGTCAAAGAAGCTCTTGACGATTAATCCTTCCTCGATGATGCCATAAGCCGCACCCAGGGTGAGTATTGTCGGCCAGCCTTTGTTCCAGCGCAGAGTAAGTTCGCGAATCAAGATCGCCCCACCACCATAAAGGACAGCCAGCAGTGTAAACCCCATGGGGTTGAAAAATTCTGCTGGAGGGGCAGATCCTGAAAGGAGTTCACCAATGGTGGGTGCGAGCAGGAAGAGTACCAAAGCCGGAGAGATACGTTTTAGAGATTTCATCTTTGTCCTTCGTGGGTGGCAGTAGCTTGTCAGAAATTCGCCGCCAACGCGGTTGGCTCACTACCCAATTGATTCTTATATGACATATTTCTATTTGTTGCGGATGCTGTCCCAGGTTTCGAGAGCCGGTTTGGGAGTGCCGTCCATTTCAAGCAACCCGATGGCGCCAAACCATAGGATCGTATCGGCGGTGGATTCCATGCCGTTCTCAGCCAGGAAATCGCGGTAGGACTCGGCGTTCAAATCGAACAGCACCAGTTGGATCCAGAATTCCAATCGTCCTCCCAGTTGTGTGTTAACGGCGTTGAGATGATCGATCTGATCTTGGGGTGAGCCAGGGATTTGTCCAATGGGTCGCGAGTTGACACCGCCCTCGGCTACGGCCAGGGGTTTATCAGTACGCGCAAGCAGGGGGGTGTAGTAATCGGAGGGGATGTCGGCGGCGCGCTCGAAAGCCACGAAAGGATAGGAGGATATCGCCCAGATGTCGAGCTGCGGCTCGAAGATCTCGATCTGCTCCCATTTGGGTTGGAATGGTTCCCCGTCTCTAGCGTCGAAGGGGATGGCATTGTTGAGATCATCCCATTGGAAGGTTACGAAGACCTGGGTTCCAGGTGATGCGCTCTTGATGGCGGCGTATGTCTCGCGGTACAAACCGACGAAGTTAGGGAAATCCTCGGGGTGGGCATCGGCGTACGTATTGATTTCTGAAGCTAATCCGATATAACGGGGCTGGAACTCATTCACCAGCGTAATCGCGTAATTCGTAAAAGCGCTGCGGATACCCGCTGTTGCAAAATTTCCCCCTTCGAGCTCAGGGGGGAGAGGCGAGAACTGGCGGCGATCTAGCCCATTGAGCGGGTCAACGACGAAGATGGGTTCCAGGTTGCGCTGACCGGCCAGGGTCATTAAATCTCTGATTTCCTTGATATCTTGCGCCCCGGGGTTGGTGCCAGCGATGAAATCCGTCCAGGGGATGGCGCGCTGCACCAGGATCACATCGCCGTGCTCGCTGATGCCGTCCAGGGTGGCGATCAGGCTTTCGATGGTCAACTCGGGCGGGCTGGGGAAAAAGCCATAGACGGTATCGGCTGAATCGAAGACCGAGACTGCGGGTGTTGGTACGGTTTCTGTGGGATTGCCTTCTTCACAGGCCAGGATCGCCAGGATAAGGGCTATCAGGGGGAGTAGGATGATTTTTTTCATTGTTCGGTTTGATTGAGTTGAGGGCGCAATAAGATCGAATTGCCGATGATCCAGGTGAGTGTCGCAAGCAAAAGCAGCCAGAGGATGGAATTCAAGGGCAAACCCAGTGAGAGGGAAATTTCAATGCGAAACAGTTGGCCAAAATTTTGTGCCAGAGAGATCCATTCTTGAAACCAGAAGCTCAATTCTGTAGTGAATGAAGTGAATATATTTCTGCTAAGATTCTGCAGTGAAAGGGACGTGGCGTTGTTTAGCAGAGATGGCGCGGCGAATACGATCAGCCCCAACCCCAGGATTCCCTGGAGGATCAGCAACCACCACCAAACTGTAGTCCGAACATCCCTCTCCTGTAAGGTTGACAAAACCCTGGGCGTGAGATCATGTCCCAATTCTTCATCAGGGATTCCTGCGATCCTGGAGAAGAGAGTATTGAGTTCTGTATATCGTTGCGAACAGGTCTGGCAGGAATCCAGATGTGCTTCGACTCCAGCAATTTGCGCTTCGGTGAGCTGTCCATCGAGATATTCGAAAAGTTCAGCTTCAGAAATGTGGTCAGAGGGCGAGTTATGCATGTTCATAGATTTTTTCTAGTTTCTTTGCTAAGAGCTTACGAGCACGGAAGAGGTGGCTTTTGGCGGTGTTGAGCGGTAATTGCAGCGTGTCGGCGATCTCCTGGTAGTCCAAATCCTGGTAGTGGCGCAGCTCAATGACTGCCCGGTAGTGAGGTGGTAGTTCGGAAAGAACCTGGCGGATGGTTTGTTTTTGTTCGAGTTGGTCATACGCTTTTTCAGGGATTGAGGATCTTGTTGGTACGCTGACGGTCAATTCGTCATCGAGGGGCTGTATGATAGGTCGCTGGCGTTTGAGATCGTTCAAGCATAGATTTGTGGCGATACGCCTGATCCAGGGACCGAAAGGTCTCTCAATATCGAAGGTGTCCAGATGCTGATGAGCACGAATAAAAGTGTCTTGCGCTAAATCTTCAGCCAGTCCGCGCTCGCCCAACATGCGATAGCAGACATTGAAGACCGAATCTTGGTGCTGCTGCACCAGCATTCCATAGGCTTCCATTTCTCCATGCAGGCTGCGCTGCACGAGTTGGCGATCGCTGTCTGGGTGCATATCTATATTGTATACAACTTATAGTCGAATAAGTTGCAGTTGCTGCGTCGGATTTTCTGTAGTGGTCAGAATGATGTTGGACACAACCGCTTCCGTGTGTCACTGCGAGGAGCATTCTGCGCGACGAAGCAGTCTCCTGCCAGAGGAGGAGATTGCTTCGCTCCGCTCGCAATGACAGCTGTGCAAGATGTTCCTTAACATCATAATAAGTCGAATTTTCTGGCAGAAAACGTTACTCAGAGCAATTCGATTGTCGAATATGTGGATGTTGTCGGAAATTTAAAAGGAATTCACGTAGCATTGAGCCAAAATGAAGAAAGCGAGGCTGCTCGCGACCTTTTTCTCTGACAGGATTTCTCTAGAGATGAGCGAACTGATCACGGATCTGCAAAACAAATTCTCCAGGTTGAAGAACCCTTATGTCAGGGTGACCAGGTTGGTAATGACGAATGTTGAAGGTTACTAACCAGGCGCATTGCTCCCGTAATGCAGCTGCAAGAATGGGCAAGTCCTTTGGATCCGCCAAACCCGAAATAGGTGTTAGATCAGTTGGATCTGGGTCAGGTACGATTGTCAAGCAACGACTGACGAGATGACGGAAGGCAGGCAATGCTTGCGGTAAATTGGCTTCCAGATTGCGTTCTGCTTCATTAATTACTTGTTCAGATGTCAGTGCTTCAATTAGGGTGATCTCTGCAAGTCGCAGAATTAGTAAACTGGCACTATATTCTGAAGGTGATGCTGATCCTGCAATTATTTCATCGGAATCGATAAACAGGCGCGGTTTCGCTGGATTAGTCGTCGCCATATTTTTCTTGGGAGTATCTGGCTCGTTCTGCGCGCAATCCACCCAATAGTTCTTCCACGTTCATTCCAGATTCCTGGCGAAGTCGTTCGATCTCGCGAGCTAATTCGGGAACCATTGGCACCATTGGCGTCAACACAAAGATTCCATCCATATCTACCAGGCGAAAAGTATCTCCTTCCTCAATAGCGTATTTCTCGCGCAATTCGGATGGTAGGGTAAGAACGCCCCTTTTTCGAACTTGTATTGTGGATCCCATCATTTGCTCCTTGGTGTACGTATTTCTGCTTGTGCAGATTTTCTGCATTATAACACATGGATTAGGTGATGTTAACCTTGACGATGGCCTAAGGCAATCTGCGCGACTGCAACCGCAGGCCAGGAGGACCCACAGGAGGCGCGCAATGGGAATTGGAGCTAATTTGAGAAAATCTGTTGGAAAAAAAATAATGATGGGTTCGTTTTATGACTTTGGAGTAATCAATTTTACGGTGGGAAAGTAAGTTTGATATCTTCCTACGTCTCTGGTAATCAGATCCAAATTCATCACCGCAGCTTGTGAACCGATATTGATTTCCTAGGGCAGAGTTTGTCTCATTACAGTCGTTGTATGCAGTGAAAATGCCTCCTGGGCGCGCCGGATGATCTCGGCTCCGATGTCATCGCTACTCCCCCTAGAGAGTAGTTGATGGCGTGATAAAGGTGAAATGAAGCTTAGTTTGGGTGAGGATAAAAACTTTTCGGGTGAGAGCATTTGCCGCATCACCTGGAAGAATTCAGAAATGCGCTGTTTATCCCGACGTTCTTTGCGGAAGCGTGTGAAAGTGTGGTGAACAAATTTCGGCAGCAAGATACCGCTGATCATAGTGATCTGGAGCTTGGTTTGGGGTACTCTGTGCAAGAACAATTCCAGGCTGCCTGACCACTTGTCGATCTCTTGCTCGGAGCCAGGCATACAGGTAGGATCAGGGTCGATGCCCCCGCTGGCGAAGAGCAGTAATGAACCGCCTTCTTTGAGGTGTCGTAACGCCGAGCGGATCACCCCTATGCGAACGTGGGGGTCGGGAGGGGCATACAGGAAGTGATTTTCTGTCGAGGGGATTTCTTTGATAAACGGTAAAGGGATATTGACGATAATTTTGATATCGCTACGGGGTAAATTGGCAGTGATCACCAGGGCGTCATAAGCGCCCGGATGGTTGGCTGCGATGATCAAGGGACCTTCCTTGGGAATGACATCCGCGCCACGCACTTCAGTATCTTTTACAAAATTGGGCAGAATCCAACGCGAGGCTTATTTGAGATTCTGGCTTTCGACAATCTTGTCGAAGCCAGCGGCAATTTTCGCAAAGCGGTTGATGGGCTTCCAAACCAGGGGTGAGAATATCTGTGAAATCTTGCCTTGGGGATGAAATCCCATGGCATTGAACAATTCACCGCTGAGGATCCGTGTGATGGCATTGACTGTCTTTTCGTTTGGTGTCATAGGACACTACCTGTCTCGAATTGGTGTGATTGATTTCTGCAATAGATATTCTTGGTACATTATACGACAAAGCAAATCCAATACGACTATCGAGGAATCGCCGGGTAGTTACCTGATTTGGATATCCCCCAAGTCTAGACATTACCACTGGAAATCCTAGTATTACAGCGCAAAGTTGACGTTTTCTATCACTATTTAAACTCGCTTAGGCCGGTCTCCTGACCGTGCCGGCTCGGTCGGGAGACCGGCCTAAGCGCAACCTTGCGCTGTAATACTGGAGAGCCTACTTTGTGTTACACTTTGAATACTTGGCCATAGGGTAGCGCGATCACGGGGGATGGTGCCCTTCAGTTGAACACAATCGGAGTAAATCATGGAAGCGAAAGCAGGCGCACAAATCAGTCTGAAAGCCTTTGTTCAGTCCGTTGTGATCTTGTTTGTAATCATGATGGTGGCGGGGATCTTGACGCTGGTAATTCCTGCCGGGAATTACAGCCGTACCCTGCTCGATGGTCGCGAGATGATCGACCCCGAATCCTTCCAGCTTGTTGAGCGTCCTGATTACCCTATTTGGCGCTGGTTCACAGCTCCTGTGGAAGTGCTTTGGGGCCCTGAGGGCTTGATCGTCATTGTGATCATCGTGTTCATCTTGATGGTGGGCGGCGCGTTTGCCGTGCTGGATCAGGTTGGCATCCTCAAAGCGGGCATTGGTCGCATCGTTCAGGCGTTCGGGGGCAAGAAATATGTGCTGCTCTTAGTGATCTCTCTGTTTTTCATGGCTTTAGGCTCTTTCTTCGGCATCCTCGAAGAGATCGTCCCCTTGGTGCCTTTGATGATCGCCTTATCCTACTATTTAGGCTGGGACGCACTGGTCGGCTTGGGGATGAGTGTGCTGGCGACGAATATGGGTTTCTCTGCGGCCATCACCAATCCCTTCACTATCGGCATCGCTCAGAAGATCGCTGGCCTACCGCTCTTTTCCGGGGCCTGGTTCCGGGTACCGATTTTCATTGCCATCTACGCCGTCTTTGCCGTTTTCCTGGTGCGCTACGCCAAGCGGGTCGAGCGAAACCCCGAAGATTCGCCGGTTTTCGAAGAAGATCAAGCAGGGCGTGCAAAATACGGAAATCTCGATCTGGACGCCATATCGGCTTCCAGCTCTCACTTAGGACGTGCTGTGGCCTGGTTCTCGGTTTTTTTGGTGTTGATCCTGTTTGTGCTGATTGGCGGTCCTTTCATCCCGGTGATTTCTGAATATGCCCTACCTCTGGTGGGGGTTCTTTTTCTGATTGGCGGTGTGGGGTCAGGTCTGCTCAGCGGCGGCAATAATAAAGCTGTTTTCAAAGCCCTTTGGGAAGGGATTTCTGGGATCGCCCCTGGGATCATCTTGATCTTGATGGCAGTCAGCATCAAGCATATCGTCGTCCAGGGCGGCATAATGGATACGATCCTGCATAGTGCGGCGCAATCTTTCTCTCAGGCCAGCCCGATTCTGTCAGCCGTGATCATCTACTTTCTGGCCTTGCTGATCGAGTTCTTCGTAGCGTCTGGCTCGGCCAAGGCTTTCTTGATGATGCCTATTTTGCTGCCCTTAGCCGATCTGGTTGGCGTGACGCGCCAGGTCACTGTGACGGCCTACTGCTTCGGGGATGGGTTTTCCAATCTGGTTTATCCTACCAACCCGTTGTTGTTGATCGTGCTGGGTCTAGCCGTGGTAGGCTATCCCAAATGGTTGAAGTGGACGCTGCCCTTGTGGTTCTGGGTGGTTGTGGTCACGGTGGTCTTCTTGGGGATTGGGGTGGCCATAGGCTATGGACCGTTCTAGCCATGTGGACTCTGGAATGGGTCTTGAACAATTAAAGCTAGGAACGCGGTTCCTGCCAGGAACCGCGTTCCCAGCTGTCTCTGGATCCACCGCAAAGCGGTGGATCCAAAGGCTTACGCTGCGCGTCATCGAATGCAGGTGTTCGATGACGGTAAATGAATTACAAATCGCTAGTGCAGGGGTGACCACGCGGAGCATGGTCACCAGAACATACAATCCAACGCAATGACAATATCAAACATCTGCTCACTTTTCCCTGATACCTACGAAGATTCACGAGCGCGTTTTCGGGATGATCTCTCGTTCGTGCAAGTGGGCTGGCCGGATGCAAAACTCGATCAGCATTCAATCGGCACAGAAGACGACCTGACCATAGATTGGATTCAAGCCGATGCTAAAGCTAAACGAAGTAAATTGCTAATCCTCACTTCCGGCGAGCATGGCGCAGAGGGTTATGTTGGTTCGGCGATGATGCAACTTTTCATCGAAGAGTATCTGGAGGTACTCAACCCCAAAAATACTGGGTTGCTGCTGGTCCATGCCATCAATCCTTGGGGGATGAAACACATGCGCCGGGTCAATCCCTACAACGTGGATCTGAATCGCAATTTTGTTTGGGACGAGAAGGACTTGAACCCGGCTATCAACCCGAACTACACAGCGCTCAACCGCTTCCTAAATCTCCAGAAACCTGTGGGGCGATATTCCATTGTCAATCTTTCCTTCCTCTACCAGTTATTGCGTCTATTGATCTCACCAGGACAGTCTGTGCTGCGATCAGCGATGCTGATGGGACAATATCGTTACCCTGAGGGGGTTTATTTCGGTGGGGAAGAATTCCAGGCTGAGACGCGCCTGCTGATGGATCTCTATCGAAGGGCGTTTCAGGGTTATGTTCAGATCATACATTTGGATATGCACACAGGGTATGGGCCGCGCGACCAGATGAGCCTGGTTAATTCGCCTCTGGAGCATCGCTCTCCTCAGGCGTTGGCGCATGCTTTTGAATATCCCCTGGTGGTTGCTGCCACGCCCGGCGAGTTCTATAGCATGCAGGGAGATATGGTGAACTGGATATACCACTTACATCAGCATGAATTTCCCACCAAGCGCCTTTATGGCACGGCTTTTGAATTCGGCACTTTGGGAGATGCCCTGATAGCCTCGGTTCGCAGCATGAGAGCGATGATCCTGGAAAATCAGGCGCATTGGTTCGGGACCTCAAACTCAAAGGTCGCCCAGCGCGTGCAGCTGGAATTTCAAAATTTGTTCTTTCCCCAAGAAGAAGCCTGGCGAGAGAAGGCCATTGCAGATGCACGCCGGGCATTTTCTGGAATCCTGGCCTCTGAGAGTTACATCGATGCGGCTTCATAGGGTGCATATCACCCAACCTCCAAGGGATGAAAACCTCGAGTTTTTGGGTAAACGATTAGTCCCTGAGATAAAGCTGACCGTTGGACCAGATGCACCTTCCCCTGGCGATTACCAGATCCTTGTGGATGGACGTCCTACAGCTAACCTTTTGGCTGGTAGCCCCTTTTTGAGCGTGCTCATCATCCCCTGGGCTGGTTTGTCAGCAGCTGCGCGTCAAATACTCAAAGATTTTCCAGGGATCACAATTCATAACCTCCATCATAACGCTGCCCCAACCGCCGAGATGGCCCTGACTTTGTTATTGGCGATAGCCAAGTGGGTCATCCCCATGGATCAGGCGCTGCGCGCCAATGATTGGCGGCCGCGCTACCAACGAGATCAAACGTTGTTCCTGGAAGGGAAACACGCCCTGGTTTTGGGGTATGGAGCGATTGGTCAGCATTTGGTACATTTGCTACGCGCCTTGGGCGTGAGGGTGTCAGCCATTCGACGCCATTCTGGAGTTGGCGATGAGGGGATTGACATTTTCACCCCAGATAGATTGCCTGATCTGCTGCCCACCACGGAGATCCTGATGATCACCCTTCCGCTGACTGATGCGACCGAGGGCATGATTGGAAAACGCGAGTTGGCCTTACTGCCAAAGGGATCGATTCTGGTCAATGTCGGGCGCGGCCCAATCGTTGATCAGGAGGCTCTTTATACTGCGCTCAGAGATGGTCATCTTCTTGGGGCTGGCTTGGATGTCTGGTACAACTATCCCCTAAATGAAGACGCTCGTAAACATACATCTCCCGCCGATTTCCCCTTTCACGAATTGGACAACGTAGTGATGAGTCCTCACCGCGCTGGTGGCACAGCTGAATCCGAGCGCCTGCGCATGGCACATTTGGCTGAACTGCTCAACGCCGCCGCGCGTGGTGATCGGATCCCCAACCGGGTGGACTTGGAAAGAGGCTACTAAGTACAAAACGGATTACTCCGTAAAAATGATGTGCGCCGGGGAGTAACCCCGGCGCACATCATTTTTACGAGAACTTCCTTAAGCGATGGGGATGGTGAAATAGAAAGAACTGCCTTGCCCCTCGACGCTGTCCGCCCAGATACGCCCTCCATGGGCCTCAACCAGGTGACGGGCGATAGCCAGACCCAGACCGGTGCCTCCACTGGAGCGGGCTGGGTCGGTTTTGTAGAAACGCTCGAAGATGCGTGATAGGTCATCAGCAGGAATGCCTGCTCCAGTGTCGAGCACGGAGAACAGGATCAGATTTCCTTGCTGGCGAGCACTCAGGATTATCTGCCCACCGTCAGCGGTAAACTTGATCGCATTATGCAGCAAATTCACTAACACCTGCTCCAAGCGTGGCCGATCGGCGCGCACGCGGGGAAGGTTCTTGAGACAATCTAAATGGATTTCCAACTGGTTGCGTTCTGCCTGCACACCCAGGCGCTCTTTGGCTTTGGTGAGCAATTTTTTTGGGGGAACCTTTTTAAATTTCAGGGGCACCTGGCCAGATTCGATGCGCGTTAACTCCAAGAGTTCTGAAACCATATGCGATAGAGCATCCACCTCGGTTTCCATACGGTACAAAAACCGGCGCGCTGCGGGAGGGTCTTCCAGGGCTCCCGTTTGCAGGGTCTCCGTCAGTGCCTTGAGGGATGCCAGGGGGGTGCGCAATTCATGGGAGATGTTGCTGATGAAATCACGTCGCACGGTTTCCAAACGCCGGATACGTGTCAGATCTTGGAACAACATCAGAATATGGTCAGGGAGTGCCTCACCCAGGGGTATGGCAATGCTTTGGATAAAGGTGCCTATCCGGGTAAGTTCCAGGTCGGTGAATTGCTCTTCATCAGTATCGATACAGCGCTGCCACAACTCGATGAGTTGGTGCTGACGGATGACTTCCGCAATCGAACGACCGATGGCTTGACTTTCCTGCGTGTCAAATAAGCGTTCGGCCGCACTATTGATTAGGGTAAGTCTGCCGCTATCATTGACGATGATGACACCATCAGTCATTTGCTGCAGCATGGCGGTAAGCGTGCCTTGTTCGGATTGCAGGGCATTTATTTGGGTGTGCAATTTTTTGACCAGCGCGTTGAATGCTTTGGTAAGCTGTCCCACCTCATCGCTTTGAGTGGATGTGAGATACTGTGTATCGTTTCCTTTGGTTATTTGTTGTGCTTCTTGAGTTAGAGAGCGGATCGGTTGAGTCACCAGAGTAGCGATAAAAATGGACAGGATCACCGCAATTGCGCTGGTCACAACGGAGGCTATGATAATCGTGCTACGGATTTGAGCGCGTTGGGCTTCGATTTCTTCGAGTGGCAGGGATACTCTAGCATAACCGATAATCTGCTCGTCTCGCAGAATTGGCACAGCCACATAGAGTAAATCATATTGAACTGTTTGACTGAACCTGAGACTGCTTCCATATCCTTCCGTCAGCGCGCTCAGAATTTCTGGCCGGTCGATGTGGTTGTTCATCTGAGTTGGATCTGTGTGGGATTCCCCCAGTACGACACCATCAGCGTCGATGATCGTGATACGCGCTCCTAGAATATCCGCCCAGTGGCTGGCACGGGCAGTGATATTACTTGCGGGTAGATCGTTGGTCAGGTCACTTACCAATGAATCACTGATGATCCTGGCGCTATCTGATAACCTGCTCTCGAGATTTTCTAATTGGGATTGGTATGAGAGATTGCTGAGATAGATTCCCAACCCTGTCAAACTGATCAGAATCAGGAGCGTATAAGGGATTAGAATCCGCCAGCGGATGCTAGAAAACATTTCAGCCTTCGAAACGGTAGCCCGTGCCCCTGACCGTGATGATGCGACTGGGGCTGGAGGAATGCGGCTCGATCTTCTCACGCAGCCAGCGAATGTGCACATCCACTGTACGACTTCCGCCGCTGAATCCCCAATCCCAAACTTGCTCGAGGATGTAATCCCGCGAGAGCACCTGTCCACGATGTTCGGCCAGGAATTGGAGCAGATCGAACTCTTTGGGCTTGAGGGCGATGACCTCATCATCGAGATAGACTTCGCGTCGGGTCAGGCTGATCACTAGGTTCTCGAATACCAATCGATCCTCAGGTGGATTTTCTGCCTCCCCCAATTCTTCACGCATCATGCGCACACGGCGCAGTTGTGCTTTGACGCGCGCTATTAACTCGCGCATCGAGAAAGGTTTGGTCAGATAATCATCCGCACCGATCTCCAACCCGATGACACGGTCGATCTCGTCATCTCTGGCAGTGAGCATGAGTATCGGGACGCTCATCTCCTGGCGCAAAATACGGGTGACTTCCAGGCCGTCCATGCTGGGGAGCATGATATCCATGACGATCAGGTTTGGCTTTAATTCACGTGCCAATGCCAAAGCCTGGGCACCATCACCAACAACTTCGACCTGGTAGCCTTCTCGCTCCAGGTTGTAGCTGAGCGTTTCTTGTAAGGCAGGTTCGTCTTCAACAACAAGTATTTTCTTTGGCATGAATTACTCGACTCGACAATTCGCAGTTTACAGAGTATTGATCTTATCACGAATATGAACGAATACAGCGAATTGCACGAATGGTCTCTAGGATGTCCCGTGGTTATGTCCAGATTTGGGGTATGGGGACGTGCGGAGCACGCCCCATACCCCAAATCTAGGAGTTACTCCGGCGATTCCTAAAGTGCCTGCAGGAATGTATAAACTCAAGGATTTGCTCAAGAGTAGTTATTCGTGTTCTACAGATAGCCTCCATCTTTGAACCAATCTAACCCGTCTCTTACTGTTTCGCTGAATGGGCGTGGCGATAGCCCCAATTGCTCTTGGGCTTTGCTGGTATTGTACCCTTGCCATAACGGCATGGCGCGCAGGTGATTGCTCGGCAAGGGTAGCGCGGGGATTATATCGCTTAGCAATACCAAAGTTTTTACTAGTCCCATGGGCACCTCAAAACGCGGCGGTGATACACCAGCGATTAAAGCCGTTTCGGTGAGAGCATCTTTGACGGTATAGTTGTGCCCGCCCAAGATATAGCGTTCTCCAGTGCGACCTTTTTGTGCGGCTGCAATGTGAGCTTGGGCAACATCGCGCACGTCCACGACGTTGATCTCCCCTGGAAGCCAGGCGATGCCTTGGGCGCGGGCAACCATGATGAGCAGTTGACCCATGGTCAGGTGTACATCCCCAGGACCGAAGACCGCGGTTGGGTTGAGCACGACGACATCCAGCCCATCTTGGCCAGCTTCGATGACAGCGTTCTCCATGACAATTTTGATCTCGTAGTAGCCGCTGTCAGGCAATGTTCCGGGCTGGTAAACATCCCGCTCATCTGCCAGGCGATTCTCACCGGGGACTGGGTGTCCGATGGTAGAGAGTGTGGATGTATAAATAAAGCGCCGCAGGTTTGCCTCTTTCGCCACATCTAATACTTGTTGGATTTCCCTTTTGGCGTAGTCGACTTGTTGGGGTACTTTACGAGGGTTTCCCTCCTGGGGATAATAGGCTGCGGCGTGGAAGACGATGTCTATCCCGCGTAGAGCAGCCTTCAAGGAAGCTGGATCGTTTAAGTCTCCCTGAACCCACTCGACAGATGAATTTCCAAGATGGCCGGTGCTCGCCGGGTTGCGCCGCATCCCGCGCACAGACCACCCTGCATCTAATGCGGCCAGGGCGATATGCCCGCCGATGAATCCTGTAGCGCCGAGAACGAGTGTTTTCATATTCTGAGTACCTTGTGCAAGATCAAGAGACATTTTTGGGATAACCAGGTGACTGTCATCTTCTTACTAAACCGAAGACGATGCTTTGCCCATCGTCTCGCCCAAAGGGCGCCAGGATTAGCGTTGTTACCGGTTCCATCGCAGAACGGATGGAACCAGGGATTATGTCCAGATTTGGGGGTATGGGGCGTTCTCCGCACGCCCCATACCCCCAAAACTGGGAGCAGCCCAGGCCGATACAGGAGAGCAACCAAAAACAAAAAAAAAA
>CAZUSV010000012.1:10043-26721 GCA_964622645.1 uncultured Anaerolineales bacterium | reverse complement strand
CAGGGTTTCAACCGTGGTTTTTCGCCCTTTTTTGGGGGGGGGGGGGCTCCCCCCCCCCCCCAACACCCCCAAATCTGGGAGCTGCCCTGGCGATTCCTGGAGAGCTACCAATACCTTATATCTCTTCCGGCAATGGTAGAATTATAAACCAATGCTGCTCAACGCTTGCCCCTGGCGGGTATCGGAATGGTATAACCACTGGAGCAAAGAGAAATGAAATATAGGCTCAGGCTGATCACCAGTTTATGTATCCTGTCGACATTATGGGGGGGTATTGTCATCGGTTTTGAATGGTCGCCTGTGTATGCTGCCTCTCCAGCAGCGCCCCTGTTTGAGCCAACCGGAGAAGATCCGGAGCCGGTGATCGAGCCTGAGCTGGAAGCGCAGTTCATGGTCGAGGAAGAGGCCGGGTATATGATCCAGTTCAAACAACGCCCCAACCTTTCTTTAGCCTATGAGCTCGATTGGGAAACGCGCGGTCGCTTTGTGGTCAATTCTTTGCAATTGGCGGCCGATAGCAGCCAACAGCGTGTGCGGGCCTATTTGAATGCCAGGGGGGTGGATTACGATGCCTTTTGGATTGACAATGTCATCATGGTCAATTCATCGGATATCAATACTTTCAATGGTTTGTTGAGTTTTATTGAGATTGATTCACTGCGTGCCCGGCGGTATCCCTTCTTACACGAGCCGGTGGATAGCCAACCTGCACCGGCTAGCCTCAATGCAGGTGTGGAGTTGAATATACTGCAGGTCAATGCCGATCATGTCTGGGATTTGGGGTTCACTGGTACGGGTATTGTGATTGCCAATATCGATACCGGGGTGCGCTACTCTCACGAAGCCCTGGTGAACCAATATCGCGGTAATTTAGGGGATGGGGTCTTCGATCATAATTACAACTGGTGGGATCCGGCGCTTGGAGGCAGCGATTCAATTCCCAACGACTGGCACGGACATGGCTCTCACACGATGGGTATCATGGTTGGCGCTGGGGCGGATGGTCAGGGCAACCAGATCGGCATGGCTCCAGGGGCCACCTGGATTTCTTGCCAGGCCTTCGAGGGCAATGATAGCGAACTGTTGGAATGCGGCCAGTTTTTGTTAGCTCCTTGGGATTTAAGTGGGCAAAACCCTGATTCGAATAAACGACCGCATATTATCAACAACTCCTGGGGGGATTGCCTGCAGTTCCTGGATACCTGGTACAAGGGTATGGTGGAAAGCTGGTTGGCAGCAGGCATCTACCCTGTATTTTCCAACGGCAATACGTCTTCATGTGGATATTCAAACCCCCCAGGATTGAACACAGTTGGCAACCCAGCCCGTTATGGCAATGTCACCGGCGTGGGTTCCACAGGGGTTGCGAATGGCTTGTATGCCACCCATTCAAACTGGGGTCCTACGGATGATCCTGATACGATCAACGCCAGTGGTTACCCGAACCTGAAACCCCAGGTGGTCGCGCCCGGAGTGGGCATCCGCTCGGCCTCCAAGAATGGCGACGATGATTTCCATTTCATGTCTGGAACATCGATGTCTGCGCCGCACGTCAGCGGGTTGGTAGCCCTGATGTGGGACGCGGCGCCCTGTTTGATCGGCGAGTATGCAGCTACCGAGACGCTTATGCAAACTTCGGCCAGAGCGGTGCCTTATGATGATGGTACTGGTGGAGGGGCATCCACGCCCAACTATGCTACTGGATGGGGGGAGATCGATGCCTTGGCGGCGGTCGAACTTGCCAAAAGTTACTGTGGAGCGGATTTCAGAATCGATGCTGCACCCGAAACGGTCAATATCTGCGCGCCGGAAGAGGCTTTGTATGATATCAATGTCGTGCCTATAGCGGGGTTCTCTGACCCGGTCACGTTGGGCGTAGCCGCGCAGCCCTCGGGTGCAGCGATCAGCTTCGACCAGAGTCCGGTCATCCCGCCTGGGAGCAGTGTGCTCACCTTGGGCTCTACGCAATCTATCATCCCTGGAACATATCAATTCGATATCCTGGGCACCTCAGGGAGCCGCATCCACAGCGATACGGTAACCCTGGAATTACAGAGCGGAGCGCCTGATACGCCAAGTCTCTTGGAGCCCGCTTTAAACGCCCAGGACGTCTCGATCCGGCCGACTTTGCGCTGGACAAGTGTCGATCAGGCGGTTTACTATCGTCTAGAAGTCGCCGATGATCCCGCTTTCGGCATTGGCAATATTGTCTATTCAGTCGAAGTCACCGAAGCTAGCCATACCATGCCCAGTTGGCTGGCGCACAATAGCACCTATCACTGGCGGGTTTCTGCTGGCAATCAGTGCGGGCTGTCGGCGATAACTGCGTCGAATTTCAGCACCGGTTCCCCAGCCTCGCTGCTCTTGGTCGATGATGATGATAACAATCCTGATGTTCAAGCGGAGTACACGGACACCCTGGATGCGCTGACGTTGAGCTACGAAGTCTGGGATACCTGGAATACGGACATTGAGCCCAGCCAGGCCAATTTGGTGCCTTATGAGATCGTGATCTGGTTTTTGGGGGATGAGTGGAAGGATCCGGCCGGGCCTGGGGAGGAAGGTGAGGCCGCCCTGGCAGCCTGGTTGGATTCAGGGGGAAAATGCTTGATCCTCAGCGGCCAAGATTATTTGTGGAAGAGGGGCGATCGCGACTTTGTCAAGGATTACTTGGGTGTAGAGGCCTTCGACAGCGATGAGGGACATACGCTCTTAACCGGGGCTGGGGAGGCTTTCGAAGGGCTGGGGCCCTATGCCCTGGAGTATCCCTTCTTGAATTTCAGTGACGTCCTGACTCCCACAGCATCTGCTGCCCCTGCCTTTGTGGGTGAACATGGCGTTGCTGCACTGACCAAAGCCAATGCCACTTACAAGACCACCCTGTGGGCTTTCCCCTTCGAAGCTGTTCCCACCAGGGTTGAACGTCAGGAGTTGCTGAGCGCAGCCCTGGAATGGTGTGGTCTCGAGCCTGAAACGCGTGAGATCTTCTTGCCGTTGATCAATCCGTAGATTGACCGGGGACAGAGGTCCGAAGACTGATGGGAGATATCACCATCGGCTCCTCTCTGCCTGGGCTATTTGCTCAAACTTCACACTCAACTTTACCTCGTTCACCCTAAAATCTGGGAGCTACCCTGGCGATTCCTAGAGATCTAGAAAGCCTTTTCCTGATTTGGTAGTAAATTAAGTTACAATAGTGGTAATTAATGCTTTTGACTGAACGAGTATGAAGAACAATGAAGCAATTCGCATCTATGTTCAAGGGGCCAAAGAAGCACTAAACAGTGCCCAATATAATTTCGACGGCGGATTTTTTGGTGTTCTGTAAACCGGGGATATTACGCTTTTTTCTATGCGGCCTCTGCATTATTGTTGACCTTGGATGAGACTCGAGCAAAGCACTCTGGTGTGTTATCTGCATTTCGTGAATACTTTGTGAAGACTGATTTGTTTTTTGCTGATGATAGTAATGCTTATGGGGAAGCCTTCGAATTACGCAACATCTCTGATTATGAAATGCTTGGTGATGTAGATGTAGATCAGGCCCGGATGGTAATTGATAGCGCAACCCAGTTTGGTCAGCGGTCTGAAAATTATCTGCAGGAAAACAATTTTCTATGAATGCAACATCCCTAGCCCACTTGTCAGCAACAGAACAAATTGCGCTCGATAGCTTTGTAAGTCTTATACGCTCGCGATTCCCAGAGAGAGTTCTGGCAGTTGCTCTATATGGTTCGAAAGCACGCGGAGATGATGATCCTGAATCAGACCTTGATTTGATTGTAATTGTAGATTCGGAAGATTCTACTTTCAAATCGGAACTTTGGAAAATTGCTTCTGAAATCTCGTTGGATCAGAATCTACTAATCTCTGCGCGAATTATTGGCAAGGAGCGTTGGGAAAAAACAAAAAAGCTTCGATTACCCTTATATAGGGGAATTGTGGAAAGTCACCTGCCACTCACTCCTGAGCGAATACTTGTATAGGTTGTTTTTTTGACTTCTAGAAATTCCCGTGGTAATGTCCAGAATTGGGGGTATGGGGCGTGCGGAGCACGCCCCATACCCCCAATTCTGGAAGCTACCCCTGCGATTCCTAGAGAACCATTTTTTTCTCGAATTTGAAAATATAATTAATAGTACTATGGCTAATCGTTCGAAAGATTGGTTGAACCAGGCAATTCGAGATTTAGAACAGTCTGAGGACTCACGTCAATCCGACCGCCATGAGTGGGCGTGTTTTGCAGCCCAGCAAGCTGCTGAGAAGGCGGTTATAGCTCTGCATCTTTATTATGGCCAAGAAGGTTGGGGGCATGTTGTTGCCAGATTATTGTCGGAGCTGCCAGAAGAGGTCAACTTGCCTGATGATATGATCGATAAGGGGCGTGTGCTCGATAACTTTTACATTCCTACCCGCTATGCCAATGGCCATCCGGAGGGCTCCCCATTTGAGCATTATGGCTCAATTCAAAGTGAGCAAGCGATTCGCTATGCCAGTGAGATCACTGAATTCGTCCGTATTCAAATGACCTGAATGGCAGATTGTAGATCAAGCAGTACGGCGCGGGGCATCTAATGCTGTTAAGGTGCGTGAAGATGTGCTGAAAATTGTATATTTTGGATCGTCCGCGCGTGGGGATGGGGGGGGGGGCAGCGATCTGGATCTGATCTTGATCCTACAACACAGCGAGCTACCCTTCGAAAAGAGGGCTTTAGAATGGGATGTCCTGGGATTACCTGTCCCAGCAGATGTTGTCGTATACACCCAAGCGGAATGGGAAGAAATGGCGGGGAAAAATGGACGTTTCTATCGCATGATCGAAAACGAAGCGGTTTGGGTAGATTAGCTTTACCCGAATGAGTCCACGAACACGGTTCCTTCGAAGGAACCGTGTTCGTGGCAAAGGGCAGCCCTAAATCAGAGTGGGCTCAAGCCTAAAATACGCAATATTGTCCTGCTGTTGATCAATCCTTAAGAGACCAAAGACGGCTGACGGAAGACTGAAAATCCTTCCCCTGTCCTCCGTCTCCGGTCACCCGTCTTCTATTCGTATCGTACTTCAAATTCGATGCCTCGTTTTTTGACAGCCTGCATAAATTCACCGGCAGGAACAGCGACTTCTACGGGGACGCCGCCGGCGGGCACTTGGCCGCGCGCCTGAAAGCCCATCATAATGGCGCAATGCCAGCCGGTCAGGCGTTCCATAGCGGTGAAGCCGGTCTCTTCATCGTAGTAGTCGATCAAGTCGATCACCACGCTGGCGTCTTCGCCATCTTTGATCCCATACCCCTTGACGCGCATCACGCAGACATCCCGGATCTCTGGAGCGCTGATCTTGGGTTCCAGGAGGGCGTGATATACATCTCTTGGCACGATTCGCTGATCATTGACTGGGATAGCTTCTTCAGAGAACAGCCCCAGCTCTTTGAAGGCTCGCAGCCACTCAAAATGGCCAGGATAACGCAGGGTCTTGTTGGTATAGTTTTGCAGTTTTCCCAAGAAACTCCATGGGGATGTCGACAACCCCCCTGAAGTGACTTCAGCTTCCAGACGCCCAAGGGGAGCGAATTCGATGAATTCTGGCTCTGTGAGCGTATCTACAGAAATGAGTTGGCCATTGCGCAGGAAAGTTGCCTGTCCATCCATCTCGTTGGTCAGGCCATTGATGTGGAAGGTGGCCTGGTAATTCCAGGGTGGGGTGGGGTTCTGGGGCAGCCCGCCATCGAAGATGTGCACGCTGTGGGTTTGGTCGAGCAATTCCAGGGCGTAGGCTGCCAGGGTAATGTTCAACCCCGGTCCCATCCCGCAATCGGGCACGATGCTGATCCCGGCGGCTTTGGCTTCATTGTCCAGAGCCAATTGCTTTCTAACAACGTCCGTGTGCCCACCCATATCGCACAGGCTGAAACCGGCCTCAAGGCAGGCCTTGGTGATCTCCAGGTTGAAGTGGTAGGGCACCGCGCTGAGGGTGGCATCCACACCCTTGAGCGCATTAACCAAAACCACCCCGTCGCTGACATCGAGCTGCATACTCCCAGCGACATCCCTTCCGAGAAGTTGATTGATGCGCTGGGCGGATTTCTCAGCAGCCTCGCGGTCGACGTCAGCCAAAAGGATGTGGCCTGCATCGCCAAACCTGCCCAGGTCATAGGCGGCGGCAGTGCCCTGGCGCCCCGCGCCCAGCACGGCATATTTGTATTGAGACATTGGATAGAGTCTCCTTGTTAGTAGTGTAGACCGCCATTTATAACATTCTCTCGAGGGTTATGCCAGGGGATGATCTTCATCGTTCTCGCTGTCTTCACCTTTGCTTGACTCAGAGAGGAATTGTGCTATGCTGAGCACAATTCAAAGCTGCTAAATGTCTGCTTATACAAGCGTTAGGTTGCTTGAATTTTGATTCAGGGTGCAGTAGATTGGTTGAAGACATTATTGCGCTATTTGGTAGGCAAGATTTGTATTTGATAAATATGCAAGGTTCTCCATGTTTTTAATTCGCTCATGGTAGAATCGGTTATCAGGCATAAAACGTTGTTGAAGATTAGGGCTATGAAAAAATCAATTTCACATGATCGAATAGATGAAACACCAGAAAGCAAAGCACGTTGGTTTCAATCTTTGTCATTGAAAGAGAGAGCGGAGTTACTCTGCCAGTATACAGATATGATTTTGTCTGTTAATCCAAAGATAGTGGAACAAAAAGATGCTCAACCAATTGCAGGGCGTGTTCTCGTCCTTTCAAAAGTTTGAAGTGAAGTATTTGGTAATTGGGGGAATAGCGTCAGTATTGCATGGAGTCCCGCGAGCAACATTTGATCTGGATATTCTAATAGAAGCAAACCCAAGAAATGCAGAAAGGTTATTGGAAGCGCTAATAGAAGCAGGTTTAGGCACGGCATCACTAATCACAGCAGAAGGATTGCTGGCGCATGAAATTACGATCTTCAAAGACCGTGTGAGAATTGATGTGCAAACACGAACACCAGGGGTTGAATTTGGAGAAGCTTGGAAAAATCGTGTAACGATGGATTTTGAGGGGCAGGAATTTTATGTTCTTTCAAAAGAAGATCTAATATCTTCAAAGCGAGCTGCTGGGCGGGAAGTAGATCTAGAAGATGTTCGTTTACTTGAGTTAGATGATGAGTGATTGGGACGCAATCTAACCCCGCTTGAGGCGACTGGGGGTAAGCGGCGTGAAAAATCGGAATCAGGCAGCTTTTGGAGTTCTCCGACGCCACGTTACATGCAAACACCCCCAGCGCCTAAAGCCCACGTTGGGCTGCAACAAATAATAAATGTACAAAAAAATAATCTTGCTATTCATGTTATTCAGTTTATGCCCCCTAACAATGGGAATATACATCGGAATCTTTGAAATGATTCTCGTAGATCAATTGGCTGCAGAAGGAGTAGAGGTAGAAGCAAAGATCATAAAACTAGAGAAAAAAGAAAGCCGCTGGCCTCTGTGGTGGTCCCATAGAACCAGACATGTTTCAAGGGGAAACAAAGGCCTTGTATCACTAAGATCATCGATACTTAGAGTTGCCCGGCATCTTCCCAGTCAACCAGCAGTTTTTGGTATTCAGGGTCCTGGTAGCGTTCCAGGGTGAAGGCTGGAGCGTAGGTGGGTAATTCGCTGCCCGTGATATGTGCCGCCAGTAATTCCCCCGCTCCGCAGGCGGACATCAGGCCATAGCCTGAGAGCGCTCCGATGAGATAAGCGCCCTCAACCGGCAGCGGCCCAGCCAGGGGACGGTTCTCCAGGGTCTTGGTGTAGTAACCGCCGTCGAGCATGGGCTGGGGCATGCGCTCGAAGTATTCCTTGAAACGGGGCAGCAATGCGGCCATGCCGCGCAGGGCGATCTCCGGGTACATGTCGTCCAAAGGGGGTGGCACGACGGGGGTCATGACCTTAGTTTTGTATTCCCATAACAGCAGCATGATATCGCTGTCAGCGCCGCCTTCGGGGCGGGTGTGAGCGCCTGCGGGCATTTCCTCGAGCAGCCAGCGGGAATCGGCTTCTTCTAATAGGAACTGGTGTTCGTCTTCCGACCAGGGCAATGTCTGGGTGTCTGTCCAGATCAGTAGAGGCGCTCCTCGCGGCACCACTCCCAACGGGTCGCGAAATGATACTTTGAGATGCAGTTCGGTGAAGACAGGGATGTCAACACCCAGCATCTCGCCAACATCTTTGACGAAAGGTCCGGCGGCGTTGACGAATACGGGTGTCGAGATTGTTGAACCGTCAGAAAGTCGAACGGATTGAACGCGTCCCTGGGAGATATCGACAGCGGTTAAGCGGTCGTTGACGAGTTCGACCCCATGGGCACGCGCCTGCTCGAGCATGTACATCCCTAACTGTTGGGCGCTGAACCAGCCCGCGCGCCGGACGTGCAGCGCGGCGACGACTTTCTCTGAGAGATAGGGGAAATACTTGCGGATCAAAGCCGCATCGAGGAATAGATCGGCGCCGGTGGGTAAATTTTTGTATCCCTCCGTGGAGGCAGGAATGTACTCTGAAGCGTCGACCTGGGAACGGTACACTCTCAAGGGTCCAGCACCCAGCTCGGAGGGCTTTTGGGCGGCCTTCTCGAAAGCGGGAATTTTCGCAGGGTCAGCGGTCAGGTACAGGTAGCCGCGGCGGTTGAGGTGGAAGATATTGCCACTCTCCTCGGCCAACTCTTCGATGATGTCGATAGAGCGGTTCATCAAGCAGACCATCGCATTTCCAGGACCAGGCCACCAGTTGCGGTAGCACTCCGTAGACTTGTCGCTGGTCAGGCTGAGAGGGGCGCGTTCGTCGACCAGGGTGATGTCCTTGATACCGTAGTGAACGGCCAGGTGATAGGCAGTTGCGATGCCGGCGATGCCTGCGCCACAGATGAGGATGTCGGTGTTGCGTTTCATCTTTCAGTTTTTAAAGCCAGTAACCAGTATTCAGTATCCAGTATCCAGTTACCAGTCAAGGTACGTTATTACTGATCACTGGCTACTGAAAACTGATTACTGATTCATTATTCATCAAGTTCTACATAAATGCGCTTGTTGATAGCCCCTTTGCTCTTGTAATCGACAACGCGGATCTGGCCGACCTCAGAGGTGTTCTTGACATGCGTGCCGCCATCGGCCTGCAGATCGAGGCCCTCGATCTCGACCACGCGCACTTTTTTGATGCCCTCGGGCAGCAGGTTGATCTTGGTGCGGATCAGGTCGGGTATTTGGAAGGCTTCTTCCCGGGGCAGCTCGCGCCAGCTCACCGGGCGGGCATTGGCGACCTCGGTGTTGATGGACCGGTTGATCTCGTCGACCAGCTCCCTGCGCATAGTCTCGAATTCGAAATCCATGCGGCCTTTGAGTACATCCATGTTACCACCAGTGACCGAAGCCCCATAATCGCGGAAGATCACCCCGCACAGGATATGCATGGCAGTATGTGTGCGCATGATCTTATAGCGCCTCTCCCAGTCGAGTTGGCATTGAACCTGACTGCCTTCATGGGGGAGGGGTTCATCTCCTTCGAGCAAATGGACCAGTTTCCCACTAATGCGTTTGGCGCGTTTGATGTTGAATGTCTTCCCGGCTGCAGTCAGGGTGCCTGAGTCAGCCAGTTGGCCGCCCCCACCGGGGAAGAAGGCTGTGCGGTCGAGCACCACGCCGTGGTTCTCCTGGTCAACGGCGGTTACAGTCGCTTCGAATTCTTTCAGATAGCTGTCGTCGTGATAAAGCTCTTTGGTCATATCTCCTCCTGGAGTCATGCATGTACACGGATTACGCGGATGGACACGGATCGATTTAATACAATGTAAAGAAAGTAAATGCGAATTCCGCTGTGACCGGTCTCCCGACCGAGTCACCTTGGCGGTCACGCCAACGGCCAGCCTGGCCACAGGCGCGCCTTCGGCCTTAGCTGCAAATTCAAAACTATAAGTTGCTTTCTTTAGGCTTTATATAAAACATCCGTTCAATCCGTGTCGATCCGTGTACGAATATTTTTGAATAGGAAGTATCTCATATTTTACCAGCAGGCATTTCATGAAAGGGTCAGTCTCTCTAGGAATCGCCGGGGGTAGCTCCCAGATTTGGGGGTATGGGGAGTGCGTAGCACTCCCCATACCCCCAAATCTGGACATTACCACAGGAATTCTAGAGACCCAAGGGTCAATTGACTGGTACAATGAGAATGGGATTATCGTTTGTGAAAGGATTTGCCATGGAGCAAGTTCGAGATTTCGTCAACAAGGTTGTCGATAACATCGAGCAGGTCATTGTCGGCAAACGATCATCGATTGAGATGATCATGGTGGCCTTGTTGTGCGAGGGACATGTTCTGCTAGAAGATGTGCCAGGGTTGGGGAAAACCATGCTGGCGCGTTCGGTAGCCACCAGCCTGGGGAGTAGCTTCAAGCGTTTGCAGTGCACCCCTGACTTGCTGCCCAACGATGTCACCGGGGTGTCGGTGTTCAACCAAAAGACGGGGGATTTTGAGTTCCGCCAGGGACCGGTCTTTGTCAATGTGCTCCTGGCTGATGAGATCAACCGCGCCACACCGCGCACCCAGTCAGCCTTGTTAGAGGCCATGCAGGAGCAGCAGGTCACCGTGGACGGTGTCACCCGTCAACTATCCCGCCCATTCATCGTGCTGGCCACGCAGAACCCTATCGAATACGAAGGCACATTCCCACTGCCGGAGGCTCAACTGGACCGTTTTCTGATGCGTGTTTCCCTGGGCTATCCCGACCCTGAAGATGAGCGTCAGATCCTGGTCAATTTGCGGCGCGAGCATCCCATCCATCAACTTGAGCCTGTGGTTGATGGCAGCCAAATGATAGATCTGCAGAAATCGATTTGGGATGTGCATGTCGATCAGTCATTGCAAGACTATATTGTCGATCTGGTGAATGCCACCCGGGAACATGTCGATTTAGCCTTAGGCGTCAGCCCGCGGGGAAGTTTAGCGCTCTTCAAAACCGCCCAGGCTTTGGCAGCGGTGCAAGGGCGCGATCATGTCATCCCCGACGATATCAAATATCTAGTCCCTTTCGCCCTGCCACATCGCCTGATTGTCAAGCCAGAGGCAGAATTGCGCGGTCGAACAGCAACGCGCATCCTCGAAGATGTGCTGGAGAAGACGCCTCTGGAGCTTGGTGGTTTGGATGAATGAGTTGTCTGATCATGCCCCCCCAACCCCCCAACGCCGTAGGCGCGCCGTTGGCGCTGGGGGGAGATTTTCAGAATTCCCCCCAAAGTTGGGGGGCCAGGGGGGCATTCGTGATTGAAAAATGCTCCGCAAATATATTCCCCTGATCATCTTGCTTATCGTCACCGCCGCACTTTTGCGTGATGATTTTGCGTTCACGCTGCTTTATTTCTTCATTGGTGCTTATGCGGTTGGCTCCTGGTGGAGTAGCAGGTCTTTAGCTGGAGTGAGTTATCAGCGGGAGTGTGAAAGCCATGCCTTCCTGGGTGAAACTATCGCTGTGCAGCTGGAGGTGATCAATCAGGGCTGGCTACCGGTTCCCTGGCTGCGATTGCATGAGGGCCTCCCGGTAGAGTTGCGCGGGCCGCGTGCATTTCAGCAAGTCCTCAATTTGGGACCGCGGGCTAACAAACGATTCGCTTATCAATTTGAGACGCGTAAACGCGGCTATTACCCCATTGGGCCTTTGTATCTTTCTTCGGGTGATATCTTTGGATTTGCAGAAGGTGATCTTCAGCGCGAGGGTAAGCCTCATCATTTGACCGTCTTCCCTAAGATCGTTCCACTTACTCATTTTGAACTCCCCTCTCGCTCCCCAATGGGTACGTTGCGTCACACACAGCCGATCTTTGCAGACCCCTCGCGAGTGCTGGGTAAACGCGATTATATTGCCGGTGACTCCTTGCGTTGGGTAGATTGGAAGACAACTGCGGCCACAGGACGCATGCAGGTGCGCTTGTTTGAACCCTCGATTGCCTTGGAGGCGATGATCTTTCTCAACCTGAATGCCAGTGACTACAATTACAAAGTCCGTTTTGACGCTACGGAGTTGGCTATTGTCATTGCGGCTTCAGTCGCCAACTGGGTGATTGGGAAAAAACAGTCGATTGGGTTGTGCGTCAATGGCAGGGATCCCTTCAACGAAGAGGGAACACCCCAGAAGTTAGCCCCCCGGAAGGGTCGTTCCCACTTGATGCAAATATTGGAAGTATTAGCCAGGGTGCAGGTAGCCGAACGCCCTTCGTTGCGCTCTTTGATCCGGGAGCAGCGCTTCCACCTCAGTTGGGGGACCACGTTGATCGTGATCAGTGGATTTGTGGATGATGATCTGCTCGATGAGCTCTATCAGGCTCGCCGGGCCGGGTTAAACGCCAATTTGATCTTGCCAGGAATGGTGCCCAAAGTTCGGCAAATCACCCGACAGGCGGGACATTTTGGCATTGGTGTGACTGCCATTTCCCGTGAGCATGATCTGGATATCTGGCGGCATTAGGTGTAATGATGGGTATGAACGGTTTTCAAGATTACAAATTCAACCAGCGCACCTTTCGTCTGGTGAGTTATTCCCTGATCTGCTTGATGATTGCTGCTGGGGGTCATACGCTGGCGACTTTTAACCACATGATCAATCTCAATTGGGAAATGTGGTATTTGCCAGGGGTCTTCAGCCTGGTTGCGGTGGAGCGATTCCTGATGCATCGCCGCTTCAAAGAGTATTCGTCGGAACCTCGAGATTGGTTCTTGCTGCTTGGTGCGCAATGGGTCTTGATCATGCTTGTTGTCAAGGCTGTAGTACTACTGTCCATGGGGGGAGAGGCTGCCTTGGCAGAGATGCAATCCTTGCTGAAGAATCCACAAGGTTTATTTTTCGATGCTCAATTCCTGACAGTTTTCTTCTTGAGTATTACTGTCTGGATGGAGTGTGGCATTCTGGCGGATTTGCTCGATGAAATTGGTCTGGAGTTGGATCGCTTTGTGCCTGATAGGGCTGCGCCTCAACCGCCAGATTGGCCTTCTGCGCGACAACGGTTCAGCAGCCATATTATCAGCATGGGTTTTATCTTGGTTATGTTCACCGGGCTCATGCGCATCGATCTGCGAAAGGCTTTGTCGACAGCGGTGCAGATCAAACCGACGCAACTGTCCTTTTTCGAAGCTGGTGGTGGAAGTACGCTGCTTTACTTCGTCTTTGGGATGGCGCTATTCAGCCAGGTTCATTTGATCCAATTGCTCGCTCGGTGGCGAGCTATGCAGATTCCCATCAGCCGCAATCTGGTGCGCAACTGGGCCTATTTCAGTTTGCTATTCCTTTTGTTGCTGGCGATTGGGGTTGTTTTTATGCCAACTCAGTTTTCCCTGGGATTTATCGAAACGCTGGGGCATATCCTCTATTTCATTTTCTTCTTGCTGGCCACTATCCTACAGCTCCTGTGGTTGCTGCTTGCATTCCTGATGAGCTTACCATTTCTATTGTTTAGCAAGACGCCATTGTCGGTGCCCCTGCCCAGGATTCCCCCATTGCATGAGCGTTTAGCCCAACCTGATTTTGCTGCTCCGGCAACGCCAATGGACGAATTACTCAAGTCACTGCTTTTTTGGGGGGTATTTCTGGTCGTAATTATCTTTGCGATTGTGCAATTTGCTCGACAGCATGAAGATGTAGCCCAGACATTGAGGGAATATGCCATTGTCAGGCGCTTGATCCAATTTTGGGATTGGCTGATGAGAATCTTCAAAGGGACCGGGCAGCGCATGTCGACTGCGATGAGGAGTGGTATTCGCTGGATAACCTCTCCTGGCAAAGAGGGTTCCCCGGGATTGATACAAAGATTCCTGAATCTGCGTGGGCTGAACTCGCGCCAGAGAGTGATATTCTACTTTTTGGCTATGATCCGTCGAGCAGGGGAGCAAGGACTCCCTCGGGCGGGGTCGCAGACTCCCTATGAGTATACTGATTCCCTGGGGGATGCCTTCCCAGATGCCGTCGAAGATATCGCCAGCATGTCAGCATCGTTTGTCGAAGCCCGCTACAGCCAGCATCCGGTCAGCGCTGAAAAAGTAAGTAAAGTCAAAGAATACTGGCAGCGCATCCGCCAGGCCTTACGAAAGATTCGCGAGTAGAAGAATATACAAATCTTCATTACTATATGTTTATGGGAAGGCTTGTATTGATCAACAATAACTTGAACACTTTTTTACCGCGGAGACACGGAGTTCGCCGAGTTTTTCTCAAGAAAAAAAGAGAATCTCTGTGCTCTCTGTGGCTCTGCGGTGTTCAACATTCTTTTGACCATCACAGTTTTTTATGGGAAGGTTGTTATGCACGAGTTAGTATATTTCTATCCTCAAGGACACGAAGCTCATCGAGAGACGGGCCACCCTGAGCGGCCGAAACGGGTAGAAGCCATGGTCACGGCTCTATCCGAAGCTGGATGGTGGGATGCGTTCCCACACCTGGAACCGCAAGAGGTTTCCCGAAAAGTGTTGCAGGGCGTTCATACGGCAGGCTTTTTGAGTCAATTGGAAGGAGTCTGCGCACGTGGACAGCGCTTCGATATGGACACCTACACCACAACATCTTCCTGGGATTTAGCACTCAAGGCGGCCGGGGGCGCAGTATCAGTCACCAGATCAGTCTGGGAACGGGACGCCGAGCGCGGCTTTGCTCTGACGCGACCGCCTGGGCACCATGCTACGCCTAACCGGGCAATGGGGTTTTGCCTGCTCAACAACATCGCCATTGCTGCTGAATATTTACTGCAGGAAAAAGGCGCTCATCGCTTGGCGATTATCGATCTAGACCAGCATCATGGGAATGGTACGCAAGATATCTTTTGGGAGCGCGGAGAGGTATTCTATTTTTCCACGCACCAATACCCTCACTACCCCGGCACGGGAGGGGTGAGAGAGATCGGTATTGGCGATGGTGAAGGCACCACTGCTAACTTCCCGCTGCCGCCCTTTTCCGGGGATCAGGCCTTCTTGACCATTATGGACGAGGCCATTGTGCCTCTGCTAGAACGCTTCGCTCCGCAGATGATCCTGGTCAGTTATGGTTTTGATCCCCACTGGCGCGACCCTCTGGGGAATTTGATGTTGACAGCAGACGGGTATGGCAGCCTGATCTCTCGCCTGAGCAAGTGGGCGGATCAAAATTGCCAGGGGCGGATTGCTCTCTACTTAGAGGGTGGCTATGATCTAGAAGCCGCCGCGGCCTGTGCTCAGAGCGTAGTCGCTGCATTACTTGCCCAGGATTGGGAAGATCCTTTAGGTGCGCCTCACCAGCTCGAAACCTCAGCCTGGCAGGCCATGTTCAGGGAAGCCAGCCAGATTTGGGATTTATGAATCCACGAAGATCACGAAGAAGCACGAAGAGTGCGTCTTCCCATAAATCTTTGTGCTCTTCGTGTTCTTATTGGATGTGTATTGATGGTGTTCCATTTTGCTTTTGATCCCCTTCCGGATGTGGAATGTGCCGTATGCGGGTATCGTTCCCCGCTGATTGCGGCGCATCTGGGAGTGTGCGTCTCCTGTGTCCGTGGTCGCCCGGAGGAAGCGCGTGCTCTAGTTCAGGCAGCGCATTCAAAGACCAGGGATGCATTTGATTTGCCTGCATCTGCCCCCCATACTGAGAATGGCGTACGCTGTCCGTTGTGTGCAAATGAATGCATTCTTGGAGACGGAGAGCGAGGTTTTTGCGGATTGCGCACCGCTCGAGAAGGGAAATTAGTGCATATCGGGGGAACACCTGACTTGGGTTTATTGCATTGGTATCGTGATCCCTTACCGACCAATTGTGTTGGCATGTGGACATGCGCGGGTATGGGTCAGCGTGGGACGCACAACCTGGCGGTGTTTTATGGGAGCTGCACCTTGAATTGTCTGTTCTGTCAGAATTGGCATTACCGGGATATGTTGCCAACCGAGAAGGAGATTGCCGAAGTTCTGCGCAAGGGTGAGAGAGCTACCTCACTGAAGCAACGGGGATTGACTGCTCAAGAATTGGCTGCCACCGCTAATGATCGATCTTACTGTGTGTGCTATTTCGGCGGCGATCCCGCTTCACAGATGACCCATGCCCTGGCATCGGCATCGATATTCGCTGAGAGAGGGCTGGTGATTTGCTGGGAGACCAGCGGCACTGCTAACCCTCGCCTGATGGATCGCGCCCTGCAATATTCGCTGGATACTGATGGGATTGTCAAATTCGATCTCAAGGCCTACGCTGAGAATCTTCATATCGCTCTGACGGGCATCTCGAATAAACGTACGCTGGAAAATTTCGCCCGCGCTGCCCGAAGATTTGGACAGCGTCCCGAGCTTCCCCTGGTGATGGCCAGCACACTGCTTGTGCCTGGATATGTGGATGCTGAGGAGGTCGGTCGCATTGCCAAGTTTATTGCTAGTTTCAGCCCAGATATCCCCTACTCGTTGTTGGGATTTGGCCCCCATTTTTATATGCCTGATCAACCTACAACTTCCGTAAACCACGCTGATGAGGCTCAAGCAGCTGCCCGAGATGCTGGTCTCACCAATGTGAGAGTTGGGAATCGACATTTATTATCGAGGGCGTATTAGCTTTCAGGTACTCCAGGATTCGACGTGACATATCCCAGATCTAGGGGTGGGGGGGGGGGGGGGGGGGGGGGCCGCGCGGAGGGCGGCCCCCGGGCGGGGGGTGGAGGGGGGGGGAGAGGAGTT
>CAZUSV010000012.1:0-10033 GCA_964622645.1 uncultured Anaerolineales bacterium | reverse complement strand
CCCCCCCCTATCCCTCCATATTTCACCTTCTTGGTGGGGGGGGGCTGGCGCGCGCCCCCCCCCCCCCCCCCCCCACCCCTAGATCTGGGGGATTTCCCCTGGCAATTTCTAGAGACTTAACTTTAATTCATCAATTCAAATTTGGTTTTTCGTTTACAATGTAAAATTGGATAGGATCGAATAAACAAGATCATTTTCGTGGTTCTCAGTGAACTTCGTGGATTCCAGGAGAAATCTAG
Organism: uncultured Anaerolineales bacterium; assembly: GCA_964622645.1. Lineage (GTDB taxonomy): Bacteria > Chloroflexota > Anaerolineae > Anaerolineales > UBA11858 > NIOZ-UU35. Next base: position 9,794 of record CAZUSV010000012.1, on the reverse strand, counting down.
ATGAAAAAGGCTTCCTTGCATATCACTGCCGAAGAATATCAATCTCGTACTGAAAGGTTATTAGAACATCTTCAAACGGAGAATCTCTCCGGCGCGGTGCTTTTCGACCGCGATTACATCCTCTATTACACAGGTTTCGCATTCATCCCTACCGAGCGGCCGATTGCCTTTATCCTCAATACTAATGGGGAACGGTCGTTATTTGTACCCCGTCTGGAGGTCGAACATGCCTCCGCCAATGCCTTGATCGATCGCGTGGATTACTATCTGGAGTATCCCCATAATCCTCGGCCAATGGACATCTTCAAGGATGTGTTGGGGAAGATGAACATCGAAGGAAGTTTTGGGGCTGATCACAACGGCTACCCACTTGTCTTTGGATACCGCGGGCGCTCGCTGAGCGAGTTGTTAGGGGTAACACCCAAACCTTTGGCCATGTTCATAGAAGATGGTATGATGATCAAAAGCGAGGCCGAGTTGAATTTGATCCGGGAGAGCGTCAAATGGGGGCATCTGGCGCATGTCTTGCTGCAGCGTTATACGCGCGTGGGTCTTACTGAAACTGAGGTCACCTTGAAAGCCAGCCATGAAGCCACCCTGGCGATGCTGGATGCTATTGGACCTATTTACCGGGCCCAAAGCTATTTTTCCAGCGGGGCGCGGGCTGGCTATCGCGGACAGATTGGTCGTAACGCCGCTATCCCGCATGCCCTGGCCAACAACATTACTTTCCAAGCTGGGGATGTCTTGGTTACTGGGGCGAACGCACCCATGTGGGGGTACAATTCTGAGCTAGAGCGCACCATGATGATAGGCCCTGCGAGCGATGATCAGAAGCGTATGTTCGACCATATGGTAGCTCTACAGGATACTGCTTTCGAAGCCATGGGACCGGGCATTCCCTGCGCGCAGGTAGATGAGGCGGTGCGTGCGTACTACGAAAAACACGATCTGATGGGATATTGGAAGCATCATGTCGGCCATGCGATTGGCATCCGTTACCATGAAGGTCCCTTCCTGGATATTGGCGATCCTACTGAGATGAAACCAGGCATGGTTTTCACGGTCGAGCCCGGACTGTACATCCCAGAATTAGGTGGCTTCCGTCATTCAGACACGGTTGTGATCACTGACGATGGCATCGAGATGATGACCTATTACCCACGCGATCTTGAAAGCCTGACTATTCCTGTATAATTAAAGGAAAATAGGTGATAAGAGATTTGTCTCTAAAAATTACCGGGTATGTTGTCAGATTTTGGGATATGGGGTGTGCGGAGCACACCCCATATCCCAAAATCTGGAGTTTGTGTTGGGATTTCACAGAAACAAAAAATGATGATTAATTCTGAAAGCACTAGAGAACCAATTATTATGGCCTGGGTGGCGAACTTGATGTTCAGCTCTCGGATTGAGAATGCAGCGAGAAATCTGGGGCTTGAATTCGTGCTGATCGAACGCGCCGCTGATCTGGTTCCCGGTGATTCGCCAGGGAACAGGAATACCTTCATGGACAGGATCACCCACTGGGGCCCTGCGTTGATCGTCAGCGACCTGGGGAACAGCGAAGTGCCCTGGGAAGAGTGGATCAATTGGCTGCGGACTGCTTCGTCGACTCGCCGTATCCCCGTGGTTTGTTTTGGCTCGCACAAAGATGTCGATACCTTGCGAATGGCCAGGTCTGCTGGTGCTGATGCCGTGCTGGCCCGTTCGCGCTTCTTTTCTTCACTCCCTGAGACCATTCAAAAATATGCCTATCGAATCGATGGCCAATTACTGGCGGATGACTGTTTGGGATCATTGCATGAAAAGGCTAAACAAGGTATTGAACAGTTCAATCAGGGGCAATATTTTGAAGCTCACGAATTATTAGAGACTGCCTGGATGGAAGATCCCTCGGTGGGTAGGAATTTATACCGGGCGATCTTGCAGGTGGCGGTGGCCTATTACCAGATCCAGAATGATAATTATCCTGGAGCAGTGAAAATGTTCCTGCGCTTGCGGGGTTGGATCAATTCGCTACCGCGCGTTTGTAAGAACGTGGATGTTGAAAAACTGCGCCAGGATGCATTTAAAGTTTATGAGCAGGTGTTGGCTTTAGGCCCTAAACATCTGACTGATTTTGAAACTCGATCCTTCCAACCAATCTTCTATTCGAGTCCAGTTGAGTCCTGATAGTTTTAGCTCTCTAGGAATTGACGGGGTGACTCACCCCTAAATCTGGAAGGCCCCACGTCGATTCCTAGAGAGCCATAGTTTTTTGATCGGAGGAACTAGCGATGACCATGCCTTCAGCAAAACCATTTGATTTTGATGATCGAGCTTCCGTAAAGGAGTATTTGATCGATGTCGTCACCCAACAGATCGAGATGTATCCTCCTTCGTCAGCCGAATACAGACACAGGATCTCGGATTGGGTGAAGATGGCCCTGAAAGGCACCGACCATGGGTTAGATGAAGCCGGGCAAGAACGCATCATCAACGAAGTTTTAGCGGATCTCGTTGGCTATGGCCCTATTCAACCGTTATTGGAAGACCCTACCATCAATGAGATCATGGTTGTGGGTCCAAAGCAGGTCTATATCGAGCGCGAAGGCAAATTGTTGGATACACAGATCGAATTCGACGATGAGGCCCATGTGATCCGGGTGATCAACCGTATGTTGCATCCCGTTGGTCGCCAGGTAAGTATCGATGCACCCACCGCGGATGCGCGTCTACCAGATGGTTCACGAGTCAACGTTGTTATCCCCCCAGTAGCGGTAGATGGGCCCTGTATCACAATCCGGAAATTTATCAAAGGCAAATTTACCGCCCAAGATTTCATCAGGCTGGGTTCGATGTCCAAGCAAATGGCCGAATTCCTGCGTGCCTGTGTGGGTGCTCGCATGAATATCATTGTCAGTGGGAATACGAGTTCAGGGAAGACTTCTTTGTTGAATATCCTGGCAGGATTTATTCCAGGTAATGATCGCATCGTTGCTATCGAAGATGCCGCTGAGCTGCAGCTCCCGCAAAAGTATTCAGTCAGTTTGGAAACAAAAACACCTAATTCTGATGGACAAGGCGCTGTAACTACACGCGATTTGGTGCGCAATGCCTTGCGTATGCGACCGGATCGACTGATTGTCGGTGAGGTGCGTACTGGTGAAGCTTTGGATATGCTCCAGGCCATGAACACCGGTCATGATGGCTCGATGACCACCCTGCATGCCAACTCCCCTCGGGATGCCATCGCCCGATTGGAGACCATCGCCCTGATGGGAGGAGTGGATATCCCAATTGTGGCTGTGCGCAACCAGATTGCCAATGCTATCGATTTGATCATCCATATGGATCGGCTGACCGATGGCACGCGCAAGATCGTCAATATCACAGAAATTCCTGGTCAGGAAGGGGACCTGGTTACGATGGTGGATATCTTCCGCTTCGAGCAAAGCGCAGTTGGACCCGATGGAGAGATTCAGGGCACATTACGCTCGACAGGGTTGCGGCCTTCTTTCACCCCCCGCCTGGAAATGGCTGGTTATAAATTAGGTGCCGAGGTTTACTGGACAGGTGGAGAAGCACCTCAGCGAGGCCGCAGACGCTGATCAAAAAGTGAGTTGGCGGAGTATGATTTTTGTGGTATCCTTCTGCGCTATTATGCCAAAGCTTTATTGGTAGAAGCTTTGTGAGTGCAAAGGAGTAAGATCATGAAAAAGACCTATTCCAAAAAAGGTGATACCTGCCGTGTGACCTTTGAGCTGCCTGCTGATGTTGAGGCCAAAAGCGTCACCCTGGTTGGTGAGTTCAATGATTGGGACAAGAAAGCTCATCCCTTGACCCGCCGCAAGGACGGCCGCTTCTCTCGAACTGTTTCCTTGCAAGCTGGAAGCGAATACCGCTTCCGCTTCTGGGTGGACGGGTCCCGATGGGAGAATGCCTGGGATGCGGATAAATATCTGCCCAATGAGTTCGGCACAGAAGACTCGGTGGTATCAGTTTAATGAACACACACCGGGCGTGAAACCGACTTGCGAACTTGTGCAGGTCGGTTTTTTTGTGCAACCAGATGCAGATAAATACGTATAATTATCATAAAATATTTTTGGAGGAATATTATGAGCAAACGCACACGTTCGAACCTGGTTTTTGGATTTCTGATGATCCTTGTCGGCGGCTGGTTCTTGGCCGTTCAGCTTGTTCCCGGTCTGGATTGGTTTTGGAATATCTTCGCCTGGCCAATGATCGTCATCGCTGTGGGAGTTTTCCTGCTGCTCTTAGGTCTGGTACTCGGCGCGCCGGGGATGGCAGTTCCTGCTTGTATCGTTGGTGGCATCGGCGGGTTGTTGTACTGGCAGAACGCTACCGGCTACTGGGAGAGCTGGTCCTTTGCCTGGACGTTAATCCCAGGATTTGTGGGTGCTGGCCTGATGTTGGCATCTCTATTGGGCGAGGGTGGCCAGGAGACTTTCCGTGTGGGCGCCTGGATGAGTTTCATCAGCCTGATCGTGTTCGTGATCTTTGGGGCGTTCTTTGGTACGAATGTATTTGGCACCTATTGGCCTGTGCTGCTGATCGCCTTTGGTGTATGGATCTTGATCCAGCCTTTGTTCCGGGGTAGGAATAAGGGTGTTAGAAAAGCTGGTGTCGAGACCACGGCTGTGGAAGAGATCATCGAAATTGAGGAAGACTCTGGAGTATGAATATGAGACGCGGTAGTATCTTCTGGGGCATGATATTTGTTATTTTTGGTGGCTTACTGCTCTTGGATAATTTTGACATCCTGAGCTTTAGCGTGTGGAAGTTGTTCTGGCCGATGCTGGTCATTCTTCTCGGCGTTTGGATACTGTGGCAGTCACAATACGGCGGAAGCGTACTCGAATCTGAGACAGCCTCCATTGCACTCGAAGGCGCTGGCGAAGGTCGTGTCCGCCTGCACCATGGCGCTGGGGAATTACGCCTCGCTGGGGGCGCCTCAGCTGGTGAGCTGATCTCCGGGACTTTCGATGGCGGCCTCGAGCAGACCACAAAACTTGTTGGGGATCGTTTAGATGCCAAATTGAAAGTCCCTACACAAGGTTTCCCCTTCGTTTTCGCCCCCTGGATTTGGGGCCCGGGGAATAGAATCCGTTGGGATGTGGAAATCAACCCCAACGTCCCCTTGGCTTTAAAAGTACACAGCGGTGCTAGTGATGCCCGCTTGGATCTGGCGGATACTCAGGTCACCAGTTTGGAAATACATACTGGTGCCAGCGCCACAGAAGTGCATCTGCCTGCGAGAGCAGAGCACACTCGAGTGAAAGTGGAAGCCGGGGCTGCGTCGGTCAAATTGCATGTTCCCGAGGGCGTGGCCGCACGCCTCGAGGTGAGTGGTGGTCTCATAGGTGTGGACGTCGACCAGAATCGCTTTCCTAAGGAAGGCAAAATTTATCGCTCACCTGATTTCGATTCAGCAGCACATCGAGTCGAAATCAAAGTAGAAGCTGGCGCGGGGTCGATATCTGTGAGTTGATTTCTTAGCGCACATTGTTTTCGGGCATTTGCTCTCAATGGAAACCTAGTGAAGTGAGGAGTTCTGTAATGAAACTTTTTGATCATCGTATTTTGTGGGGAGGGCTGTTGATCCTGGCTGGTGGACTGTTTATGCTGCAAAACCTGAATATCATCCCCAGTGCCTGGGGCGTTATTTGGGGGTTGTTCTTTGGTATTGCTGGGGCCGTATTCCTGTATGCTTTCGTCAGCGATCGGTCCCAATGGTGGACTGTGATCCCCGGAGTGACATTATTGGGCTTGATGGTGCTTGTTCTGGCAGACCAATTTTTTCCCAGTTTTGAGAACTTGTGGGGTGGGGGGATCTTCCTGGGTGGCATAGGGCTTAGTTTTTGGGTCGTATATCTCATCAATCGGGAAGCCTGGTGGGCGATCATTCCGGCAGGCGTATTGACGACATTGGCTGCGGTTGCCACCCTAGATGAATTCATTGATGATGCGGGATGGCTTTTCTTCCTTGGTTTAAGTCTCACTTTCGCCCTGGTAGGTGTTTTGCCCACTTCCCAGGGAAGGATGACCTGGGCTTTCATCCCTGCCGGTGTGTTACTGATATTGGGCTTATTCACTGCTGAGCCATTGTATCCTCTGATCAATTACATTTGGCCGGTCGCCCTGATCATTTTGGGTGGCTACTTCATTCTACGCAATATCCGTTCATAGATTTTTTACAAGGAGTACTTCATGGAAACAAAACTGTATCGCAGCCAAGATGACCGCATGTTAGGAGGAGTTTGTGGTGGTCTGGCTGAATTTGTGGGCATCGATGCCTCCCTAATCCGTCTGGCGTTTTTCCTATTGCTCTTTGGTGGAGGAGTGGGATTTTGGGTGTATATCGTGTTGTGGATCATCATCCCCGAGCAAGGTGTGGAAGATAGTGGAGATTTTAGGGATCGCATCCGCGTGATGGGGGATGACTTCGTCACTGCGGTCAATCGCCCGCATCCCAAGTCTGGCCTGATTGTTGGAGGGGGGTTGATCATCCTGGGTGCGATGTGGCTGCTGGAATCCCTGGGGATTGACTGGCTGTGGTGGTTGGATTTCGATCTCTTTTGGCCTGTTCTGCTAATCCTGGCCGGGCTGGTACTGATTTTACGGTGGAAGCGCTAGAGGAGATTTATCATGGACAACAACCGAAATAAGCGATACCGGCGGGGTGGATTTGTTTGGCCGATCATGCTCATCCTTGTTGGTGTATTATTCTTGATGAACAATCTGGGCATCATCGATAATGTCACCTGGGATTCTATCTGGCGGTTATGGCCGTTGATTTTCTTTGCATTTGGTTTGGATGGCCTGCTGCGCCGAAGTGAGATCGTCGGCCCAGTGATCATGTTTGGGTTGGGCGGTGTTTTTCTGCTGAGTAATATAGGCTGGCTGAACTGGAATGCCTGGGACACCTTGTGGCGGCTCTGGCCGCTGCTGATCATGGCAGTTGGCCTGGAGATTATGGTAGGGCGACGTTCTGCCTGGCTCTCTGCATTGGCTGTGCTGCTCATTTTAGCCTTGCTATTAGGTTTGCTCTGGCTAGCCGGGATTGGCTTTGGTCCTCTGGGTGGTCAATCTCTGCAAAGCGACATTATCTACCAGGAACTTGGTGATGCTGCCCGTGCTGAGATCAGTCTGGCACCAGCTGTCGGTCAATTAGCCGTAGAAGGTTTAGATGATTCCAAGGCACTGATCGAAGGAGAAATCAGCATAGGGCGTGGGCAGCAAGTCTGGAGTGATTACAAAATACAGGGTACAACTGCGCTTTACTCGCTGGATGCTCGCAATACAGTTCCTTTCGTTGGGTCAGGTTGGGATTGGGAATTGGCTCTCTCGCCAGATGTGCCTATTGAATTAGACGCTTCGATGGCCGTTGGAGAGATGGACTTGGAGTTGGGTGATGTGACCCTTTCAGGCTTGGATGCCAGCCAGGCGGTGGGTGATCTGTCGATCAGCCTGCCTGCAGGAGAAGCCCTGAATGCTGATGTCAGCCAGGCTATAGGTCAAATCATTGTCTATGTTCCGGAAGAGGCCTCTGTGCGCCTCGAAGTCAGTAAAGCGCTTTCTTCTTTATCGGTCCCCTCAGACTTCGAGAAGCGCGGCGATTATTACTATTCGCCAGGCTATGAGGCTGCAGAGATGTCCATCGATCTGGATATCAGCCAGGCCATTGGAAGCATCGTAATCCGCTACGATTATTAGTGATCACAATAAAACTTATGCCGAAATCTATAGGGGCGGTGTGGCCACACCGTCCCTATAGATTTCGGTCTTTGCTATGTCTAAACTTTGCCCAAAAATCATCTTGGAAGGCACCCGCTTGACCCATAAAACCGAGATCGCGTTTGCGCTCAATGAGCATCCCCGCATTGTGGGTCCCCGCAAATATCGCTACCATTCACCACTCATCTCCTTTGGGCTTTCATCTGGTATTTGTCACCCGCACCCCCGAGTCGTTCTTAGATGCACGAATCGAGAGGCTCAAAGTTTCTGGAAATCCTTCCCAGTACGATGATCTGACAATCTTTATTCAGGAGCAGGAATTGCTGGATAAACTAATAAGCGAGTCTGTCTTGCCAACATTGGAACTGGATATCTCGGATGATGATGTTCCCGCCGCAGCAGACCGGATTGCGGATTGGCTTGAAGAGACAGGCGGTTTATGGTCTCAATAGAAACGATTTAAATTCTTCCCTTACGACATCATCGAGCAGATGGCAGATTTTGACGAGCACAAGATATTCCTAACTTAATATCAAAATATAGAGCTGTTGCAGTTGATTGGGAAAGCGGCACCATCGCTCGAGTGGCTCAACGAATTAAAATGCTTTATCTTGCGGGGAGTAACAGATCTGGTGGGTTTGAATGGAAGTCTTGCTTATGGCAATCTGGATTACTTTATTCGAGAAACAGGGGTGATAATGAGACGCTTGGTAGCGATGTTACCTAATTGGCTGAAATTGATCTGATCAGTCGTCGTCTTTATTCTTGCCTCCGTTTTTCTTGCCTTTGTTTTCCTTTTTTTCTTCTAATTCTTCTTTCTTTTCATCCTTTTCTTCTTCTTTCTCTTCCTTCTTATCTTCTATTTCCTCTCGCTTTTCATCCTTCTCTTCATCTTTCTCTTCTTTCTTCTCTTCTAATTCTTCTTTCTTTTCATCCTTTTCTTTTTCTTTCTCTTCCTTCTTATCTTCTATTTCCTCTCGCTTTTCATCCTTCTCTTCATCTTTCTCTTCCTTCTTCTCTTCTATTTCTTCTTTCTTTTCTTCCCTCTCTTCTTCATTGTCTTCCCTATTATCATCTAATTCTTCTCTCTTTTCTTCCTTCTCTTCTTTGTCATCGTCATAAAAGGGATCTATTATGACTAGTGATCTGCTTGATTGTCCAAGTGGTTCTTCATCATCATTATCCCAGGATATATTACTTGAAACCTCGGGAGTGTCGCCAGAGTTGTCTGGAGTCTCATTTGTTTGTCCGGGAGTATCACCAGAGTCGCCCGGGGTGATGTCTACGTTGGGATCAAGAACATCAGGTTGATCATTCTCTTCAGTTTCGGGCGTTGAAGATGGGTTCTCTTCGTCATCCTCATTGTCTTTATCTACTTCTTCTCCGTCATTTGATTCGCTTTCATCGCCAACAGGTGGGGAAGCACTTACCTGTTTTCCATCTGGATTTTGTGGTTGTGACGCTGAGATAGGTTTTACGGATGGTATTGGAGCCTGAAGCTTGTCGAAAAATGATTCCAGCCGGTCCTTGACCTGGTCATCAGAAGTTGAACCGTCATCCAGAATATCGGCAACGATATCTAGTGAAACAGCCTTAAAGCTAACGTATGGGTCACTGCTATAATCAGCTTCTTTTTGAGTATGTATCGCAATGGGTATAAATTCGTTTTTGTTGCTATATATGGAGTCGTCTGCAAAAGCAGTGGTCCATAAACTTCCCACAAGGATGATGATAAACAATATTGCCAGTAACAATTGAATGTGCTGGACTGAAAATCTCAACAAATATTTACTGAGCTGCTTTAGTACGGTCAAAAAATTTTCCATTATCAGGAAGACTCATGGCTTCAGGAATTCCCATGGTATGTTCAGATTTGGGAAAACCCCCAAATCTGAAATCCACCCCGGAGAATCCTAGAGAGCTGAATACTCTACACAGTTACGTTTTCTTTATTCTAGTGTATTTCTTCGCATTTACACCTTTCTTTTTTGTTAAGTACTTGAGTTTTGCGATTTTTAGCTAAAAATGAGGTACGATGGTCAAAAACCCGA
>CAZUSV010000011.1:24350-53949 GCA_964622645.1 uncultured Anaerolineales bacterium | reverse complement strand
GCAGGCTGTAAGCGCAAGCTTTAGAAATACGAGAAGATTGGCAAAGCAGCCTGAGAATGAATTCTCTGTCTGAAAGAGGAAGTCGGATGAAATCCGACTGACAAAAGGGTTGAGTTGATTGTAGGTTACGCCGAGGGCATGTAAATGGTTCTCGATGTTGTTTACCAGTATTGCTATTCGTGATAATCTCTAGGAATTGCCAGGGAAATCCTAGAGAGCCTTCGTGATGAATTCTTTGCGTTATTTGGAGTATCGTTATGCTGACCAAAAGGAAACTAGTTGAAGAATTTCGGGCCATTGGTGTGGACGCAGGGGACGCCTTGCTGGTTCATAGTTCGTATAAATCATTCGGCGGCGTCGAAGGGGGCCCACAAACAGTCATCGACGCGCTTTTGCATGTCCTGGGCATCGAGGGCACGCTGATTATGCCGGCCTTCAACTTTGATTTTTGCAAAGGCGAACCCTGGGATGTGCGCCACACGCCTTCTCACATGGGCATCATCACCGAACTGGTGCGCCAGGACCCGCGCAGTTTGCGCGTCTTTCACCCGATATATTCCTTTTCGATCATCGGCAAGCAGGCTGAATTCTTGACTAAAGAGCGCTATAAAAGCAGTTACGAGCGTTATTCGGTTTTTGGCAAACTGCGCCAGCTTGATGGCAAGATCATGGTGATCGGCTTGCGCTATAACGACAGCATGACCTTTTTCCACCATGTCGAGGAGTTGGAAGGCGTCGATTACCGTTATTTGAAAGCCTTCACGGGCATGGTCACTGATGAAAATGGCCAAACGTACGAGGACTCCTTCCAAATGCTGGTGCGTGACATCGACCAGGGGGTGGAGACCATGGTGGACCCTATGGGCAATTTGGCTGAGGAAAAGGGGATCATCAAAAGCCAGAAGATCGGTGAAGCTGCCGTCAAGTTGATGAAGGCCAATGACATCTACGAATTCACCGCCCGGGAAATGCGGGTGAACCCGCGCCTGTTATATGAGATCAAGAAAGAGTAGGGGAATGCAATAGTTCCATGCAATTAAAGCCGCTGCTGGAAAAGATCTATCCCCTTCATCGCACTCTGGCCTCAGATGGCCTGGATGAAGCCTTGCATATTGTCGGTGAGGCCATGCCAGCGTCAGCAAGTTTTGCCATTGAAACCTATGCACCGGGCGATCCCATCTGGACCTGGCAGGTGCCGGAACGCTATGTGGTCCACGAGGCTTACATAGAGACAGAGCATGGTCAGCGGGTGGTAGATTTTGCCGATAACCCCCTGCACATCGTTTCGTATTCTTTGCCAGTCGATAAAACGCTCAACTGGGATGAATTGGAGCCACATCTACTCTATAACGCAGAGCGCCCCTGGGCAATTCCCTGGAATTTCAACTATTACCAACGAGATTGGGGTTTCTGCCTCGCCAAGGACGACTTTGACAGTCTACCTAGGGATGCTCGCTATCGAGTGGTCATCCGCTCGGAGTTTCTTACTGATCCCCAAGATGGCGGCTTTCGGGTGGGAGTGGGGGTGCAGCATCCTGAGGAGGGGCTTGCCCTCGAGGCTGGTGAAATGATAATTTCAGCCCACCTCTGCCATCCCATGCAGGCCAATGACGATGCCGCTGGCGTGGTGACAGCGATCGAGATCGCCCAGCGCCTGGCGGAAACTCCCCTGCCACCCGGTTCGATGAGTGTGCGCTTCTGGTTTGGTCCAGAGACCATTGGCACAATTGCCTACCTGGCTCATAACGAGGATCTGATTCCCCAGATGAAGGGCGGTATTTTCATCGAGATGACAGGTAATGAGAATACGATTGCCTGGCACCACTCCCGCCAGCATACTCATCTTTTGGATCGAATCACGCGCTACGTTTTGCGCAACAGAGATCATGTGGAGCGGGATTTTGCTGACTTCCCCCCCAATGACGAACGCGTCATCAATGGGCCTGGTGTCAATGTGCCCTGCATTTCGATCAACCGCTGGCCTTACGATGAATACCACACCACTGATGACAACCCAAATATCATTCACGAAAAGATGCTGCAAGATGCTGCTGATGTCGTTGAAGAGATCGTGCGTATTCATGGATCCAATTACATCCCCAAACGCAAATTTCGCGGACCTCTTTTCTTATCTGGCAATGACTTGTGGGTGGACTGGCGAGAAAACTTCGAGCTCAACCGTGCCATCGAGAAGATCATGATGAGCTTGGAAGGGGACCAGAGCATATTCGATATCGCTATAGACGTGGGTTTGGATTATTGGGAAGTGCGCCAATATGTCGAGAAATTTAGGACAAAGGGGTTTGTAGATGCTATTCCTATTCCAGGAGAGACACCAGAGTTTTAGGGTATACTAAGTTTATGAGCACAATCTCGCAACTGAAACCGGTTGAAATGGACTTAGAAACTTGGCATTCACGCCTCGAATCCGAATTGACCCGTTTTGTGGAGTATATTGTCGATAATTGCTCTCCGCAGAAGATCATTTTATTCGGTTCATTTGCTGAAGGCACCTCTCGGCTTTGGTCAGATATTGATCTCGTAGTGATTCGGGAAACTGACGAACGGTTTTTGGATCGTTCCAAAGAGTTACTATCTTCTCTGATGCCTAAAGTCGGCTTGGATATTTTAGTTTATACTCCAGCAGAATTTGAGCAACTGTGCCAGGAACGCAAGTTTTTTCGTGAAATAATTGTTGGTCAAGGAAAAGTTTTATATGAGCAAAGCAACTGACTGGCTTTTCTTTGCTCAAGAGGATTTGCGGGTTGCAGAAATAATCTTTTCAGCTGAAATCTACCATCAGGTATGTTTTCATGCCCAACAGTGTTGTGAGAAAGCGCTGAAAGCTTGTTTGGCCCATCAAGGTGTTGAGCCACCGCGCTTGCATCAGTTGAGTGTTTTATTGTCTTTGCTAGAGTTGGATGTAAACATTGAATTAGCAGCAGATATCGTTCGCCTGGATAGATTTTATATTCCAACTCGATATCCTGATGCACCAGTGGGATCTCTATCTGAAGGTCTTCCTGGTATGAACGATGCCGAGGAAGCCAAAGCCACAGCCCAAAAAACTCTTGATTGGGCTAAGCGAGTAATTTCTTCAAATAAATCCGATTGATTCCTATCTCTCTAAAATCCCTAAATGTCTAATATCGTTGCCATTATCCAGGCTCGCATGCGTTCATCGCGCTTGCCGGACAAGGTTCTGCTACCCATAGCCGGGCGACCGATGCTCCAATGGGTTGTTGAAAGAACGCGACGGGCGCAGACCGTCAATCAGGTTATTGTTGCCACAACCATTGATCCATCCGATGATCCTGTAGCAGAATTCTGTCGATCACATGGAATCATATTCAGTCGAGGCAGCGTCAACGATGTATTAGATCGATATTATCAGGCGGCAAAGCAATATCGCGCAGATGTCGTCGTACGGATCACAGCAGACTGTCCTTTAATAGACCCAGCTTTGATAGATCAAGCTGTGTGTGCCATGTTTACATCTCCGAATGAAGCGATAGATACTGACCACTGTCCACTGACCACTGTCCACTGGGATTTCATCGCCAACCGCCTCCCTGAACCCTGGTGGCGCACGTATCCCATCGGATTGGATACAGAGGTATTCACTTTCGATGCCCTCGAACAGGCCTGGGAGCAGGCTGAAGAAACACACCAACGCGAACACGTAGCACCCTTCTTCTACGAAGACATCCCTGTCGAGGATTTGCATTATTCAATCAACAAAGTCTCCTTAGCCAAATCATTATCTCCGCGTGGATTTAAGGTTGGTCTGCTACATTATCACAAAGAGCTGGGCCATCATCGCTGGACCGTGGATACGCCTGAAGATTTGGAATTGGTTCGCGCAGTGGCAGCATGCTTCCCTGACGACCGCTTTTCCTGGTTGGATGTGTTAGCGCTTGTTGATGAAGAACCGGAAATTGCTCGCCTCAATGCGGCGGTGCAGCACAAAACGCACCTCGATGTGGATGAACGTCCTCGCTGAACGATGACCTTCCTGACGATTTTCTCTGCTCCGAAACCCTTTACAGATCCCCACATCAACACTATTCAGCGCAATGCTATTCAGTCCTGGCAGCATCTAGGTGAGGGTGTAGAGGTGATCGTGGTTGGTGAAGAGCAAGGATTGGCTGAAGTAGCTGCCGAATTCGGGATTCAGTATTTACCCAATGTCGCCAGGAACGAATGGAACACTCCGCTGGTGAGTTCCATTTTCGCCTTAGCCCGCCAAGCAAGCCAGGCTCCCGTATTGGCATATGTCAATGCCGATGTTCTTTTGATGCCGGATTTCATGGAGGTAGCTCATCAGGTTGCAGAGCAAGTAGAAAAATTCCTGATCGTAGGCCGACGTTGGGATGTAGATATCGACAGGCAGTTGGCTTTCGATGCAAATTGGGTATCCGAACTACGCTGCGAGGTTCTTGAAAAAGGAATTCCCCATGCTCCCGCAGGAAGCGATTATTTCATCTTCTCTCGGAGTGTATTCGAGGAGATTCCTGATTTTGCTATCGGACGAGCAGGATGGGATAATTGGATGATTTACCAGGGGCTGCAACAAAACTGGTCCGTAATCGATGCCAGTAAATCACTTATAGTCGCGCATCAGAATCATGACTATGCTCACCTGCCTGGCGGTGTACCGCACTACAACCTCGAAGAGACCAAGATCAACGCGGCTTTGGGGGGTGGAATGCAAAACATGTACTTAGTCCTGGATGCCAGCCATGAATTTCTCGAGGGAAAAATCCGCAGGGCTCGCTTTACCCCGGCGCGTTTCTTGCGCAGGCTTGAGCGTGTCGTATATTCTCCAGAGCAGCAAGGTATGCGCTGGTCTTTGACGCTTCGTCTACGCCGTTTGCGGAGCAAATTTGTATAGCCAATCAAGGTGAACAATGCCTGAAGAAGTAAAACAGTGCCCTCTGTGCCGAAGTGAGAAGAATTCCCAGTTTGACCGACGAAAATTTTGTGGGCATCTAGTTGTCAACCAGCTTTGTGGGAATTGTGGATTGGTGTTTCAATCTCCGCGCATGACGGCTGGTGAATTGGATGATTTCTATGCCAATGAGTACCGCCAGGTATACCAGGGCGAAGCAGGGCCAACCAAAAAGGATCTTTTTGTACAAAATGGGCGCGCTGATTCGCTGTTGGGGTTCTTGTCTCAATATCAAGTCAGACCCACGCGATACCTTGATATTGGCTGTTCATCGGGTATTCTCCTGAAGCAATTCCAAGATCGATTCGCATGTGAAGTTATTGGGGTAGAGCCTGGAGAAGCTTACCGTGAATATGCCCGCAGCCAGGGATTGACAGTGTACACGGATCTGATTGACATTTCCGGTAGCCCTCTTTTCGACTTGATCAGTATGGCGCACGTATTGGAACATATGCCTGATCCCGCAGGGTATCTCACTGAGATTAGAAAGGATTACCTGACTCCCTCTGGGTGGCTCCTGCTCGAGGTGCCTAATCTCTACTCCCATGATAGTTTCGAAATTGCTCATATGACCAGCTTCAGCGCACATACCATGGAACAGGTCTTGCACAAAGCCGGATACGCAGTTGTCACTCTCAAGAAACATGGCCAGCCTCGCTCCAAGCTGCTGCCTCTGTATCTGACTGTTCTTGCTCGACCTCAAGATGAACGGTTTATGGATGATAAGGTACGTGGGGAGCAGAATGTGCCCCTGAAGCGGCGTTTGGGGATGCTTTGGAGGCGCGTATTGGGTAAATTGTTCCCCCACCAGGCGTGGGTGCCCATAAAGTAGCTGGATATTAATAATGCGCATAGGTCAAAATCCAGCCAAATCTCTTCAGCAAGTCGAGAAACCCTGCAAAGTAACCGTCGCGGTTGTCACCAATATCCCTTTCCTGAGTGGGTACTACGCTCAGAGTTTGGATGTGTTGAAGCTCAGCTTGCAGAGTTTGAGAGCAAATACCTCTGAACCTTATGATTTGCTGGTATTCGATAATGCCAGTGGGGATGATACATGTGCATACCTCGAGGATCAATTTGCTAGAGGCAATATCCAATATCTGATTCTCTCCGATCGCAACCTTGGCAAGGGAGGCGCCTGGAATTTCATCTTTGGCGCGGCACCTGGTGAGATCATTGCCTATGCCGATAGCGATATCTATTACCGCCAGGACTGGCTCTCTGAATCTCTGAAGCTGTTGGATGGCTTTCCAAATACGGGCATGGTGACGGGGCGCCCTTTGCGCAGTAAAGAACGCTATTATTCCAAAACTTTAATATGGGCGGAACAGAACAGAGAGGTTGTTTTAGAGAAAGGAAAATTCCTTCCCTGGGAGGTGTTTTCCGAGCACACATTAAGTTGTGGGGTCTCCTTGGAACAAACGGAAGAATGGTTTCAGGAAAGTTATGACTGGCGACTGGCATATGCTGGACTGAACGCCTACGCCGGAGCAGCGCATTTTCAGTTCGTGGCCAAAAAGCAGGTACTCCAATCATTGCTGCCCTTTGAGATGGATAAGCCCATGGGACAGGTGCGATCCTTGGATGAGAAACTCAATCATATGGGGTATTTACGCTTGATGATCAGCGAGCCTCTGGTGCTGCACATGGGCAATGTAATCCCCACACAAGAGAGTGAAATATCACAAGATGTCCGCAACCTGGAGCCTGATAGGGCTTTATGGGATTGGCCTCCCCTAAGACGTTTGCTCATGTTTATCTATCACCGAATCTTTCACCTGTACTTCGACCGATTGAAAAATTGATGTGGTCTCCTGCAAATGTGTTGCGATGAATACTTCGATAATGTCAGTTTCGCGAGAACTTCCGAAAATAGGGGGGTACGGGGGTACTCCGCACCCCCTATTTTCGGGCCCCTCGTCTGAAAGTTTACATTTTCAAGATGCTCACCCTCTGAATTTACCGCAAAGTTCGCAAATAACGCTGAGAAAGTAATACGAAAATTTCATGCGTGTAGGAATCAACCCTGTTAAGAATCGCTATCCAGTCTACTCTCCCAAGCCCCTGGGTGTAGCTTCGATAACTTTTGCGCCTGTACTAGAAGGTTTCTTTCGAGAGGCGCGAGAGGTAATCGAAGTGCACCTGCAATCGATACGGCAAACCGTTGGAAACGATGCTGATGTTCTGGTATTCGATAACAACAGTTGTGATGAAATTGCTAATTTTCTAAAGGATCAATACGCCGCGGGCATTATCGACTGGTTGATCCTTTCGAGGCACAATCTGGGCAAAACGGGAGCCCTGAACTGGATTTTTTCTGCCCTGCCAAACGAATATCTTACTTACACAGACAGTGATGTTCTTTTCAGAGCAAAGTGGGTTGAGCGCAGCCTGGAGATATTTGATTCATTTGAACGCGTAGGGCTCGTCAGTGCCCAGCCAGCATTTTATGATCATATCCCCGGCGTCATCGAAACAACCAGCCAGATCTCGAACATGAGTGATGTGCGCTTATCCGCAGAAGAACCCTTTGCAGATGCCTTAGCTGAATATTGTAGGGGAATCGGTGCTTCTGAAGAAGTCAAGCAGCGTTTAGCGAAAAATCGTTTGCATGTAGCAACCAATCTCAATACAGGCGTGCGTGCCGTTGTTGGATCGACCCATATGCAGTTTATGCTGCGTAAGGAGCTTGCCCGAAAATTAGTTCCACTTCCAGTGACCCATGTTCTAGATTCTTCCGACGATGCCGAGATCAATCGCCGCATGGAATCCCTGGGGTATTTGCAGCTTTCTCTGCCTGACCCGTTGGTCTATCACCTGGGAAATACGCTGCAAGGCAAGCATATGCTTGAAGTCGACCAGGTAATGCGCAAAGGGGGAATAGCTATCAAGAGTCAGGATCAAGTTCGACATCGCTCGAAACTACGCGCGCAATCTGTAAAGCTGCTGACAAAATTAATCAGGCGATCTTCGAAATTTAAATTCCTGATTAATTGGTTATATATCACTTTCTTCGATAGCCTGTATTCCGACGAAAGTTGAAATGCCGAGAGAGATTCTGAATTATTTCTCTAATCGAATATTGCCGACAGAAAGATCCAATCTACTAACCTATTTATTGGCGATTGCCGTTATTTCGGTCTCCTGGTGGTTATTAGCTGTGGCGATAATCTTTGGGAACCACTTGGGTGCTTTTTCGACGCGTGCTTACTACAAAAGCCTGATTCTTCTGCCGGGGATATATCTGATCATCGTCTTCCTGGCTAAATTGATTATCTATCCAAGTCTGGAAATTATATCCAAAAAAGATAGACGAGTATTATTCTTAACATGTGCAGCAATAAGTGTATTGGTGCTTATCTTATTCCCATTTGCCCTCCCTGCAATTCAACAGCAACACTCATTGCAAATCATATCCACAGGCTCAAAAAGTGCTCAATCGCAAGGTAGCGTTATCGAGATCCGCAAATTGAGTTATTTGGATGGTAGCCCTGTGGCTTTGCAGGATCTTGAGTTAACTGGAGATTGGCAAATCGTTGGAGATATATTGATTTCCAGTGGAGATCAAGCTCCATCTGTTGCTAAATTAACGGGACGGATGCCCGGCGGTGTGGTGTTGAATTTCAGGCACAATATCAATGCCGGTCAAGTAGAAGTTATTTGGGATGGCGAGGCTGCACAATATGACCTCTTTGCTTCTCAAAGTATCTCTACGGATATTGTAGTACGCGGGGGCTCACAATCTGCCTGGCAATTTGAAATAGTGTTTGTTCAACTGCTTTGTTTTGTGGGTTTGCTTGCGATGTTCGTTTTGATTGGTTTGGCAGTAGATGTACGCTGGTCGAGATCTACTCTGGTACGGATCTTTTTAGTACTGGCCTATAGCATCATTTTTGCCAATTTTGTCAGTGCCAAATTTTCTTATATGGAATTCAGTACTGAGAGAGTCTTTCGCGATACAGCCTGGTATGTCGATACTGCCAATGCGCCCTTAGACTCTCTGGATTTTTGGGCTGGTATCAGACCTTTCACATTCCCATTGGTGCTCAAAACTTTCGGGATTACACCAGCAAATTACACAGATTCAGAGCGCATATCCGATCTGGTACAGTTTCAGTACTGGTTTTCGATCTTGACCTGGTCTGCTTTGGCTATAGCAATATCACTGGGCATACGCAAATTGTGGATCAGGCCTATCGTCTTTGGGTTGTTCCTGTATTTCAGCCTGAATCTGGAGATATCGATTTGGGATAATCTGGTGCTTTCCGAGTCCACCTCATTTTCCTTGTTTGCTTTGCTGATCGCAGCATGGGTGTCCTGGAATGCAGCCTCCCAAAAATCTACTCTCCATCTCTTTCAAGCAGGGTTTCTATTCCTGACTGTGGTCATAACAATCTTGTATGTGTTCTCACGCGAGAGCAACCAGTACTTTGTAATCTTTGGGGCCTTACTATTCCCTGTTGCTACCTTCATGGGCAAACTATCCAAGTCGAGCAGAGTGTATTATTCAATCTACTTCTTCTTATTCTTGGGTATTATTTTTTTGAAGAATGTATCCTTCAATATCAGCAATCTCTGGCAGATCCATCTCTTTGATCATCTGGCCCATCGCATTCTGCCAGATCAGGATGCCTTAGATTTTTTTGTTGAGGCTGGTTTGCCTCTCAGTGAAGGTCTACTGGGGATCAGCGATATGCCTGGGCATGCGTTCCATGATTACCTGTTGAACGACCCTGAAATGGCCGCAGTGCGTGATTGGATCAATGCGGATGGTGTTACAACCTATATACGGTACTTGCTCTCTCGCCCTATCGAGTCACTAGTCGAACCATTTCGCCATCTCCCCACGATCTTGAGCGGCAATAACATCGAATACCATCAGCCGCGCTATGCGGTCCCAACGGTTCCCTTGGCGTTGACTCAACTTACACAGCGGATCTATCCTCGGGATCTATTTCTGGTATTCATTTTTGTCGCAATGGCCCTCTTGGGGGTGATCCAATATGTTCTTGACAAAGGGTCCCTGCAACCAGGTTGGATTGTGGTTGCAGGGTTGTTGGTCAGTCTCTACCCCATGATGTTCATCATCTGGCATGGCAACCCCATCGAAGTGGAGCGTCATGCCGCCTCGATTGGCATTCAACTCAGGTTGATGGGCTGGATGATGGTAGTGCTTTTCTTAGATCGTTTGGCAAATGGCGAATTTTTCTCTGGGAAGCTTGGATTGGAATCACGATCTGGATTGGAGCAATAATCGTGCGTGTAGGTCAAAATCCTGCCAAATTTATTAAGCAAGTTCATCAACCTGCCAAGGTAACCGTGGCAACAATCGTGTATATTCCCTTGTTGAGTGGATACTTCGAGCAGAGTCTGGAGATATTAAGGTTTTGTTTGAACAGCATCTGGGAAAATACTGATCAGCCCTATGATTTGATGGTCTTCGATAATGCTAGTTGTTTGGAAGTGAGACACTACCTGCATGAAATGCAAGAGCAGGGACGTATCCAATATCTGTTGCTTTCAGAAGAGAATGTCGGCAAAGCAGGTGCATGGAACATAATATTTGGGGCGGCCCCCGGCGAAATCATTGCTTATGCAGATAGTGATGTGTTTTACTATCCCCGCTGGCTTTCGGCACAGCTATCCGTTCTCGAGGAGTTCCCCAATGTGGGAATGGTCACAGGAATGCCCATGTGGAGTCCGGAGGAGTTTTCCACCAGTACGATCCAATGGGCAGAAGATCATCCAGAAGTCGAATTAGAGCAGGGAAATTTCATCAGCTGGGATGATCACTGGCGGCATGCACGCAGCCTTGGGGGGGAAGAAAAGCGGGTTCGGAAATTCTTCTCTAAAGTAGAAGATATTCGGTTGCATTATCAGAACAAGCATTATTATGTGGGCGCGGGCCATTTTCAGTTTGTGGGGTATAAGAAGGCTTTGCAAAGTGTACTGCCGATTCCTAATGAGCGCCCCATGGGGCAGGTTCGACTCTTGGATGTAGCCATCAACGAGCGCGGCCTCTTGCGTCTCTCTACACCCGAATGGTGGGTTCAGCATTTGGGGAATAGGCTCTCCGAGGGCGAGATAATGAATAGGGAGGCGGAGACCAGCCTGAAAGAAAGAGAGAACAACCGTCCCTGGATACTGAGATGGCAGCTCGCCGAGGATTTCCTATATTGGATTTATCATCGACTTTTTGAATTCTTGCACAGTTAGTGAAATTCAAGGAATGTAGCCATAAAGGTCATGCCTTCACAGCGAATATTCATTTGTGCCGATCATGGATTGGCCGCCATCTACTTCTTACAGAGCGATGTGATATCTGCGATCATCGCATCTGGCGTTGAAGTTGTCCTGCTCACGGACGATGCCCTCAAAGATCAAATCAAGCAGCGCTTTGGAAGCCCTGGTTTGATTGTCGAAGGTTTGCGTTTGGAGCAGGCGCGCGCTTTCGAACGAACTGTAAGCCCTTCTGCACAATGGTGGCTGCATTTCTTGCGGCGGGCTGGGGCTTCTAATCGCATCAACCTGGAAGCGGTGAGGGGCTTTGTCAGCCAGGTCGAGGACGAGGCCCACGCCAAACGCAAAGCGCTGTTCCCGTTGATGAAGATCGTGATTGCCATTTTGCGCAACAGCCGCTTGGCCAGACGTGCCCTGGTGGGGTTCCAGAACCGTTACAATCCCAATTTATATGGGGATTTGTTCGAGAAGTACCGGCCAGGCTTAGTTGTTGCCAGCACGCCAGGCTGGCGATATGACCGTTATTTACTACGCGAAGCGGCCGCCCGAGGGGTGAAAACTGCGGCGGTGATCGTGGGATGGGATAACTCCAGCAGCTATAGTTTGCCTGGAGCCTCAGCAGACTGGATTTCGTGCTGGTCGGAGATCCAGAAGGAGGAGCTGACCCGAGGCGCGGACTGGCCCCCAGAGCGCGTGCACATTGGGGGGATTCCATCCTATGATGGCTATTTCAGGGAAGAGTGGTTGATGCCGCGGGATGAATATTTTCGATTACACGGTTTAGACCCGCACCGCAAATTGATCTCCTATGCCAGCAGTTTTGTATCCTTTTCACCGAATCTCCAGAATGTTGAAGCCCTGGCGAAGCTGGTTTCGACTGAGCAATTATCTCAGCCTGCACAGTTGTTGATCCGTTTGCACCCCACGCATTTCATGGAAATTCCCCGTTTTGCTGGTGAGCGTGAACGGATCCAAGCCCTGGCGAAAGAGTTGCCTCATGTCCATTTGGTCGAGCCGGTACCCCTGGGAGCAGGGGGGATGAGTTACTACTCCGGTGAGGATATGCCGGAGAAATCTTCCATGATGGCCTATTCAGATGTAATGGTGACGGTTTATTCGACGATGGTCGTTGAAGCATCTACCCATAGAACCCCAGTTGTGAGCTTGTGCATCGACTCGCCTGAGGGTTGGCCGGGCAAATTCACTTTGCCATTGACCAAAATCGGCGGCTGGCCTACGCACTTACGTTTCAGAGAGTCCGGTGCCGGTCGGGAGGCGCAAAACGAAGCTGATCTGAAGGCAGCCATCAACCGTTACCTGGACGATCCCATGGCAGATCATCAAGCCCGAGCAGATTTCTTAGCGCGTGAATGCACTTTCACCGACGGCACTGCGGGGAAAGTTACTGCCGAATTCCTGCTCTCTCTGCTGGAAGAGAATGGCGAGGCAGAGGTACAACAAGGGGTATCAAGGTGAAATTCCTTATCGCTGGATTTGGCTCCATAGGGCGGCGGCATTTCAGGAATTTGCATGCTCTGGGTGAGCGCGATTTCCTATTCCTGCGCAGCAAGCAGAGCACATTGTCTGATGATGAGATCAGCGATTTTCCTGTCGAGACGGATATCCAGGCAGCGTTAGCGCACAAGCCGGATGCAGTGATCGTCTCGAATCCGACCTCGTTGCATCTGGAAGTGGCCATCCCGGCAGCGGAGGCTGGCTGTGATTTGCTGTTGGAAAAACCCATCTCTCATTCCATGGAGCGGGTTGATGATTTGCAAGCCGCCGTCGAGCAGGGGGGCGGACAGGTATTGGTGGGCTTTCAGTTCCGTTATCACCCACTTTTGCGCCAGGCCGCTCAGCTTCTGGCCGACGAGGCCATTGGACGTCCGCTGTCTGTGCTGGTGAATTGGGGGGAGTATTTACCTAGTTGGCATCCCTGGGAAGATTATCGCAAGGGCTTCAGCGCCCGGAATGATTTGGGAGGCGGGGTGATCCTGACATTGACCACTCACCCGCTGGATTATTTGCGCTGGCTGATGGGTGAAGTAGAAGCCTTGTGGGCTTTCTCTACTCCTGTAAATGAACTACAGATCGACGTCGAAGCCGTGGCTGAAATTGGGTTACGCTTTGCCAGCGGCGCAATTGGGTCCATTCATTTGAGCTATATGCAGCGTCCCTATACCCACCAGATCGAAATTACCGGCACCCAAGGAACGCTGCAAGTGGATATAAAAGGGAATATGCTGCGAGTGTATCGTGTGTCGTCAGGCGATTGGGAAATATATGCCACTCCCGAAGGATTCGAGCGCAATACCATGTTCGTGGATCAGATGGCGCACTTATTGGCAGTGATGCGCGCAAAAGAGCAACCTATATGCAGCCTGGAAGATGGTATCTGGGCGCAAAAGCTGGCCATGGCCGCGCATGAAAGTGTTCGTTCGGGAAGAGTAGTCAGTTGGGGTGCAGCGACCAACTAAGCAGTCATTCAGAAAACAATTCCATCAAGAAGCTAAACTTCTCTGCTCCTCTACAGGGGTGCTTCGCGAAGAAGTTTAGCTTCTAAATCGGGACATTTTTTGACGCTTACTAAGGGGTTGCATCAACGCGCTCCCACAAAATATGCGGCGAATCACTGCGGGCAGAGAATAACATCCCATCGACCTCTACCACAGTGTAGTATTTCTCGATATAGTCGTAAGCTACTTCTTTGTCGCCCCAAAGTTGCACGATCATATCGGGTTTGAGCTGGCCGATCGAATAATCATAATCCCATTTCATATGCCCAGGGCGGATATCCCCGAGAGATGATGCAGTCTGGCTGGGCAAACGAGCGATGTAGGCGTCATTTTTCCCCAGCAGGTCGATAGCTGGACGGTCGGCGAAATAGGGAATCGATCCCGCAGTGACAACCGCAACGCTGGCCTGGGGTGTGGTGATTTTGCGGACTGCCAGGGCGATGCGGGTGATTTCCTTGTTGCCCTCGACAAAGAGTGGCTGCTCGAGCAGCAGCCAGCGTCTTAAATAATCGCTGCTGCGCTGGATAAAGTTGAAATTCACTAACGAGGCAAGTGCGAAAGCGATCAAGGTCAGGTTGGCGAGAATAGGTTTCGCAAACCAGGGATTCTGGCTAATGGTCCCAAGGATTTGATCGACGGCCAAAATGAAAAGCGTAAAAAAGGCTGGCATGGCGATGGAGATGTAGCGGTTGGCGCCGCCTTTGTGTTCCCAGGCATCCCCCCCAACATAGACGCTGTAGGCAATTTGCCCCAGGATAAGCAGAACGAGCAAAATTGCTTTGCGGTCTTGTCGGAAGAGGAGATAGGTAAAAGGAAGCACAAACAATACCCAATTCATGTCCCAAACAAACTTGAATAGCACTTTCAGACCGTGTTTGATCTGCACAAGCACAGGCAGTCCACCAACCTTTAGGTAGAATGTGTTGGGTAAGGGATCTCCATAATACAATATGCGGAAGAGAGTCTGGCTGGAGAGAGAGACGATCAACAGTCCAAGACCCCAGGCAAGATGTTGCCGACGTTGGGGGGGCACGAATATAACGGCAAATCCTAGCACTACAAGATAGGGAACGACCATATCCATGCGGACGAACGTGCCGAGTCCAATCAATAGATATGGCCAGGGCGAGAAAATATTGTTTTGATAGTCAACCAACATTTTCCACACCGCTGCGCTGAGTAGCAGTGTCAAAATACTGACTTCCATACCCATCAAGCCCCAGTTGTTGAGGGGTGTGTAGAAGGCGGTTAGCAGCATGGCCACCAAAGGAAGAATAAGTTTGTTCGAGAATGTCTCGGTAACTTTCTTGACGAAGATCAGATTGATCCCCAGGAGAAGCGCACCGCTGATCTGAATGGCCAGGCTGATTTTGGATGCGGGGATAGGGAATAAGTGAAAAAAGGCCATGAAGACAGTCCACAGGGGGTTTGTATAGCCTTCAACTGGGGTTTCACCGGGGTTCCAAACCAGCCCGTATCCATCAGCCAGGTTCTTGGCATAGCGCATTGAGATCATGGCATCATCGAAGAGCACAAAATAACGAGTGCCTTCGATGATGAGGCTAGATTTAAAGATGAAAATGCCTGCGTATAGAGCGTAAAGCACAAGGATTGCTATGAGTGGCCAGTTCTTTTTAATTTTTTTCATGAGGTCGGTATTTGGTAATCTCTTTAGGATTCGCCATGGGACAGTCCAGATTTAGGGGTGAGTGGGTTGCAGGCCAACCCACTCACCCCTAAATCTAGGGGAATCCTCCGGCAATTCCAGGAGAACCAGCGGTTGTTTTCTTGCGCGGAAGTATAGTATACAAATTGGATTAGTGTAAGTGTTATCGAAGGTAGTTGATTGAGATATGGCTTTCCAGGACACCAAATCGAGTTTTCTCATCAAAGTGCTGCTTCTCTTGTCGGTATTCCTATCTGGTTGCACATTTAGTTTCTCGGATTTGGCAGCTTCTTCAACCGCAACACATGATATCGAGGGGACGATCACAGCGGCAATCGGAACGGTGTATGCTGATGCTACGGAGACCGCCCGTATCGCCAAGCTCTCTGCGACGGCAACCCAAACTGCAAGCGCAACACCAACACATACAGCCACTTTTACGATTACCCCGAGTCCCACTTCGACCAGCACAATCACACAAACGGCAACTGCCAGCCCAACATTGACTAACACCCCTTATGGGTTTATCCCTGAGAACGGCATTTTGATCTATTTCGTCCAACGAGGCACTGGTGGTCCTATCGGCTGTGGGGATAGCCTGGTCAAACTTTGGACCGGATATGTGAGAACTGGCGATATCGTTGCTGATATGACCACAGCAATCAATGCCCTGTTTCGCGCAGGACATTATCAGGGTAGTTTATATAACGCCACATATCTCTCTAGTTTGCAAGTCGTTGGCGTAGATTTTGATTCTGGTCGCGCAGATGTCTATTTAGACGGCAGCTACTCTGTCCCCGTGGACGGCTGTGATGCCAGCCGCTATCAGTCACAAGTTAGGGCAACAGCACAACAATTTGGCGAGGTCAACCGTTTTGTTCCCTGGGTGCGCGATAAGCTCTTGGAAGATTTACTCGCTATTTATTCAGATGGCGCTCCCCCTCAAAATAGCGAAGAAGAAAACGATTAATACAATGCAAATAGTCAATCAGAGAGGTTTCTCCCGAGAAGGATTGTGCTCTGGAGTGCACCCAGCACAAGCTTCTTTTGGGATATCCGTTCCTCGGTTGACCAATAATGCTATTTATCGATCTTTGTAAGGAATTGGTGAATGAGTAAACATAATAATTCTGAGAATAAAATCATTTCCCCCTATGGTGGGAAATTAGTAAATCTGATTTCTACGGGTGCTGAACGGGAAGCAATGGTCGAACAAGCCAACCATTACGCGGATATTCAATTATCCGATCGAGCATTACATGATTTAGAATTACTGTCTGTGGGCGGCTATTCACCCCTAGATCGATACATGGGCAAGGAAGACTATCAACGTGTGCTTACCGAGATGCGCTTGGCAGATGGCACCTTGTTCCCCATCCCCGTTACCCTGACCATCAAGAAGGAAGACCTGCCCACGCGTTCAGAATGGATCGCTTTGCGGGACGCGCGCAACTACCTTATCGCGGTGATGCGCATCGAGGAGGTTTTTACCTGGGATCCACTCCGGGAGGCACGCCTTGTGCTCGGGACGACCGACCACCGCCACCCCCTGGTATCGGAAATGGAGCAATGGGGTGATCTATGTATCACGGGTGAGTTGAAAGTCGTCAACCCATCCAAGTATTATGATTTCCAGGAAATTCGCCGGGCACCCGTACAGACGCGCGCCTTGCTAAACGAAATAGGCAATCAAAACGTGGTTGCTTTCCAAACGCGTAACCCGATGCATCGCGTGCATGAAGAGCTCACCAAGCTGGCTGCCAACGAAATTGGCGGCAGTTTGCTGATCCACCCCGTCGTGGGAATGACCAAGCCTGGTGATGTCGATCACTTCACTCGTGTGCGGGTGTATAGAGCGCTGACAGAAAATTACTACGACAAGAATAATACGGTGCTTAGCTTACTGCCTCTGGCCATGCGCATGGCTGGCCCCAAGGAAGCCCTATGGCACGCCATCATCCGGCGCAATTATGGCGCTAATCATTTCATTGTCGGCCGCGACCATGCTGGTCCGGGTAGTGATAGTGCAGGTAAGCCGTTCTACGGGCCTTACGAAGCTCAAGAAATGGTCAGACAATATGAGGGTGAAGTCGGTGTTAAAATGGTGCCTTTCCAGTGGATGGTCTATCTCCCTGAACAAGAAAAATACCTGCCGTCGGATCAGGTTCCTGAAGGTGCCAATATCAATACGATCTCCGGTACTCAGGTGCGGGAAGATTATCTGGCCAAGGGCATACTGCTTCCAGAATGGTTCACTCGCAAAGAGACCGCTGAGATCCTGGCGGAAGTTCATCCACCCAATCATAAACGTGGTTTATGTCTATGGTTTACGGGGTTGAGCGGCTGCGGGAAATCTACCATAGCCAGCGCTCTGGTTCCGATGCTTATGGAACATGGTCGTCAGGCTACAGTTCTGGATGGGGATGTTGTCCGCACGCATCTCTCCAAGGGCTTAGGGTTCAGCAAGGAAGACCGGGATATCAATATTCTGCGGATTGGCTTTGTTGCTGGCGAAATCGCTCGCCATAACGGCACGGTGGTTTGCGCGGCCATAAGCCCCTACCGTGCTACTCGCAACGAAGCTCGCAAGATGTCAGGAGAAGACCGCTTTGTCGAGATCTATGTCGATACCCCGCTGGAAGTTTGCGAAGCCCGTGATATCAAAGGCCTTTACGCCAAAGCACGCCGTGGAGAGATCAAAGGCTTCACCGGCATCGATGACCCCTATGAAGAACCCGTCGATCCCGAGATCACTCTCAATACGGTCGATACGTCACCTGAAGAAAATGCGCGCGACATCATCAACTATCTGAAAGAGCAGGGATTTATTCAATAGGATATCAGCAATGTCTGAAGTAGCAGATCTTTTTGACCTGTCAGACCGCGTGGCAATCGTCACTGGTGGAGCCGGATTATTGGGAGCCGAATTCTGTGGGACTCTGGCTCGTGCGGGCGCCTCGGTCGTGATTGCAGATTTGGATGGGGAAGCGGCAGCAAAGGTGGCGGCTTCTCTATCCCAAGGTGGATGCCAGGCTTTGAGCGTGAGAACCGACGTAACCAGTGCTGATTCTGTTCAGAATATGGTGGACTTGTCCCTGGAGAATTTTGGCCAGCTTGATATTCTGGTCAACAGCGCCGCTCTAGACCCTAAGTTTGACCCTCAATCTGAGAAGTCCCATTCTGGCGCCTTCGAAGATTACCCGCTCGAGTTGTGGCAGCAAGCCATGGATGTCAACCTTACGGGCGTGTTCCTGTGCTGTCAGGCTGCTGTGAAGCCCATGTTGGAACAAAATAGCGGTGTGATCATCAATGTCTCTTCGATATATGGTGTTTCCGCACCCGATCAGCGCCTGTACCAGCGTGAAGGCCAACCCGCGCAATACAAACCCGTTTATTACACGGTCAGCAAAGCCGGGGTATTAGGTATGACCAAATATCTGGCAGCATATTATGCTGGGGACGCGGCGCGTATTCGTGTCAATGCCCTGACCCCTGGGGGTGTATTCAATGAGCATAGTGACGAGTTCGTCGAAGCCTACTCGGCCCGCGCTGTGATCGGTCGCATGGCCGAAAAGGACGAGATGAATGGAGCCTTACTGTTCCTGGCCTCCGATGCATCTAAATACATGACAGGTGCTAATCTTATCGTCGACGGGGGTTGGACAACCTGGTGAAAGAAATCTAATGATGTAATCCCGAAAAATAGGGTGTGCGTGGGGTGTGCAACACCCCACGCACACCCTATTTTTCGACCATTTCTGTTTCCAATGCGCGCCTCCAATCCTTATGACTGAAGTCCTTGTTTTAATCCCCGCCCGCGGGGGATCAAAATCCATCCCTCGCAAAAACATCATCGACTTTGCCGGGTATCCCCTGATTGCGTACAGCATCGCCGCAGGTCTGGCCGCCGAAACGGTTACCCGGGTGATCGTTTCTACGGATGATGAAGAGATCGCTGAACTCTCACGTCGCTATGGAGCAGAGACCCCCTTTACCCGGCCAGCGCAATACGCCCAAGATCAAACCCCAGATTTGCCCGTCTTCCAGCATGCGCTGGAATGGTTGCATATCAATGCAGGCTATAAACCAGATATCGTTGTTCAACTGCGCCCAACGTCTCCCTTTCGACGTGTCCGGCACATTGATCAAGCTGTGATACGCCTTATCGAGCACCCCGAAGCGGACGCTGTTCGTACAGTTTGCATTCCTTTCCAGAACCCTTTCAAAATGTGGCGCATTGGCGCTGATGGATTCATGCAGCCAATCGGTAGGGATTTAGGTGTCCCTG
Organism: uncultured Anaerolineales bacterium; assembly: GCA_964622645.1. Lineage (GTDB taxonomy): Bacteria > Chloroflexota > Anaerolineae > Anaerolineales > UBA11858 > NIOZ-UU35. The sequence continues at coordinate 34,288 of CAZUSV010000011.1, read as the reverse complement.
ACGAGCCTTATAACCAGCCTCGCCAAGTTTTACCAGAGGTTTTTTGGCAAACTGGTTATGTGGACGCCGCCTGGGCGGATACGATCACCTTGAAGAACTCAATGACTGGCGACCATATCCTGCCTCTGATCATCGATCCCAGCGAGTGGGTGGATATCGATTCGCCAGATGATTGGAGAAGGGCAGAGCGGCTATTGGAGAGTGGGGAGATAACGCTCAAAGATTTAGGATTTGAAATTACTGCCAAGTTTCCCGGAAACTGAAAGAATGTACATTTGGAGAAAATTACCAAAGAGTTTCTGGGAAACTTTTCCAAGATTACTTTCCAGTGAATTAACCAGAATTAACGGAGAAAAAAATGCCTGAGATCAAAATTGGTGACCAACTGGTTGGCGATGGCCACCCAGCGTATATCATCGCTGAGATTGGCGTCAATCACAATGGGATTTTGGAATATGCCTTCGATTTGATCGATGCTTCAATCGATGCTGGAGCAAATGCAGTCAAATTCCAGAAACGCAATCTAGAGAAACTTTACCCCAAGAAATATCTCGATAATGCCAATGTCGGTGAGAAGAACCTCAATTATCTATTACCTATTTTGCAGCGCGTGGAACTATCCGACGAAGATTATTACAAGATCGTGGATTATTGCCGGGAAAAGGGCATCACATTCATGTGTTCAGCCTTTGACGAGGATAGCGCTGATTTTGTCGAATCCTTAGGGGTGCCGGCTTTCAAAGTCGCCTCGGCTGATATGATCAACCTGCCATTGATCGACTACCTCATTGGCAAGGACAAACCGATGATTGTCTCTACGGGCATGTCCCGCATGAAAGAAGTGGAGACCACGGTTGAGTTCCTCAAGGAACGTGATGCCGAGTTTATGTTATTGCATTGTAATAGCGCCTACCCTGCATCGTTCTCGGATATCAATTTGCGTTTCATGGACCGGTTGCGAGAATTTGGCGTTCCGGTGGGGTATTCAGGGCATGAGCGCGGCATCTCAGTTTCAACGGTCGCCGCCGCCTTAGGGGCCAGTGTGATCGAACGGCACATCACCCTCGACCGTACTATGGATGGCCCTGACCACGCCTCCAGCCTGGAGCCGCATGGCTTCAAGAAGATGGTGCGGGATATCCGCCAGGTCACCCTCGCCTTGGGAACGGGGGAGGAAAAATTCTTTACCATGGGTGAGATCCTAAATCGGGAAGTGCTGGCGAAGAGCCTGGTGGCAACACGTCATATCGAGCCTGGTGAGAAGATCACCCGCGCCATGGTCACGGTCAAGGGTCCTGGTCAGGGCCTCTCCCCGCAGCGCTACACTGATTTGATTGGCCGTACAGTGGAACGTAAAATTGAAGTAGACGAACCCTTTCTGCCGGTGGATATTGGACGCAGGGTCACCCTGGATATGGAACACACCCTGCCAATGAAGTGGGGTTTTGTGGTGCGCTTCAACGATTACAAGCATATGCTCAAATACCAGCCTCCCTTGCTGGAATTCCATTTCACGGATAAGGATTTAGACGAACCCTATCCTGGGGATGATCTGGATATGCAGTTGGTTGTACACGCACCAGAATTTTGGAGCAACCACCTGGTGGATTTGTGCACATTCGACGATGATCACCGCCGGGCTTCGGTAGAGATCTTGCAAAGGGGTATAGACGTCACTCGTGATATGGCCCCTCACTTCGTTGGCACCCCGAAGGTGGTCGTGCACCCTGGGGCTGCCAGCATCGATCACCCCATCACAGATCGCAAAGGCCTCTACGACAATCTGCGTCGTTCTGTCGAAGAGCTCGACAATGATGGCGTAGAGGTTTTGATCGAGAACCTCCCGCCTCACCCCTGGTACTTTGGCGGTCAATGGTTGACGAATGCCTTTATGGACACTTATGAAATACGTGACTTCCTAGATTCCATGGGCATGATGACCTGTTACGACACTTCGCACCATAAATTGTATTGCAACTGGGCGCATGTAGATTTCTACGAGCAGGTCGAAGTCATATTGCCCTATATCTCCCATCTGCACTTATCCGATGCAGCTGGTCTGGATGGAGAAGGGTTGCAGATTGGCCAGGGCAATATCGACTGGGTGCGCTTCTTCGAAGTTGCCAAGGATTATCACGGTACCATGATCCCTGAGATTTGGCGCGGTCACCAGCGAGGTGGAGAGGGGTTCATTGTCGCCATCAACCGCCTCTCGGATGCGTATAATAAAGCCGTCGCAGCATGATATTTACCACGAAGTCTCGAAACCATGACGATCCTGTAGGAACGCGGTTCCTGGCAGGAACCGCGTTCCTAACAGGACGATCCTTGATAAAATTCTTTGAGTCTTCGTGACTTGGTGGTTAGATAGAAAACTCCTTTTGAATGTAATACAACGCTCCCGAAATGCCTGGTTAAGGGCTAAAACGGATCTCCGTTTAGCAGGCCTGGCCTGCCAAATAGCGCAGCACGCTCGTCCAGATTCTGGTCATAGCCCAGTGGCATTCTTCAACGCCTCCTCTCGCCTGGGGGGGCTGAGCCTGAACGCGGCATTCACACAACTGACATCATGGGTGCTCCAGCTCGCAGGTGTGCCCGTCGTTCATTTCGCCTGCCGCGCCGGTATGAGCCGCTGCGTGTTGGGCACAAACCCCGATGATCACACAGCCTCCCCACCCTGTGAAACCTGTATAGCCCAATCGCAGAAGCTATTGGTTACGACTCCGGCTCACTGGTTTGAGTTTGTGCCCAACGAACCACTGGCCAATGAAATCACCACTCTCAACCTAGAAGAGCTCAGCAATTACCAATTCACCATTCACCATTCACCATTCCCAATTCCCCTGGGGGAACTGGTCTTTCCTTCTCTGCGCTGGACCCTTCGCCAGCACCATCTTCCCGATGACGAAGCCACTCGCCACCAACTTCGTGAATACATCCTCTCCGCGTACCGGGTTGCTGAAGCCTTCGAATCTTTTCTGTCCGAGGTCCAACCAGTTGTAGTTGTGCTCTTCAATGGGTTGCAATTCCCGGAAGCCACAGCGCGCTGGGTGGCGCGCCAGCATGGCATCCGCACGATCACTCACGAAGTCAGTTTTCAACCATTTTCGGCGTTTTTCACAGAGGGGGATGCCACCGCCTACCCCATTGCGATTCCCGAGGAATTTGAATTATCCTCATCGCAAAATGCGCTCCTGGATGAATATCTGAGTCAGCGCTTCAAAGGCCAGTTCACTATGGCGGGGATTCGCTTTTGGCCGGAGATGAACGCGCTTGACAGAGATTTTTTAGATTTTGCGGATCAGTTTGAGCAGATTGTAGCTGTATTTACCAACGTTGTTTTCGACACCAGCCAGGTGCATGCCAATACAATTTTCCCACAGATGTTTGCCTGGCTTGATCTGGTACTGGAGGTAATCAAGTCACATCCCCAAACGCTTTTCGTCATTCGCGCCCATCCGGATGAAAAACGCCAGGGGACCCGCAAGCAGAGCCGAGAAAGTGTCAGCGATTGGGTGGCGCAAAATCAGGTCGACCAGCTTCCCAATGTGATCTTTATTGATTCAGGTGAATATATTAGCTCCTATGATCTTATCCGTCGGGCTAAGTTCGTGATGGTGTATAACTCCTCCATCGGGTTAGAGGCAACGCTGTTGGATACCCCGGTCTTATGCGGTGGAAAAGCTCGGTTCACGCAGTACCCGATCGTACACTTCCCTCAATCCCCATCAGAATACAGGCAAGTTGCAGAAAAATTTTTGGCTGCCGAATCGCTCGAGGTGCCTGAAGAATTCAAGGGTCATGCCAGGCGTTTCTTGTTCTATCAACTCTTCAAAGCCTCCTTACCTTTCGATGAATTCCTCGAAGCGCATCCCACGCCTGGATACGTCAAATTAAAACCTTTCTCCTGGCGCGATTTGTCTGTTGAGCGATCTCAAACCATGCGTGTCCTCTTGAATGGAATAGTGTATAACCAGCCCTTTTTTCTTGCCGGATGCCGGGAGTGCGAGTGAAGATTAATCACTGGCTCAAGCTGATTCGTTGGCGCTTCCGCCGGATGAAGGTGTTTGCTCGATATGGCTCCCTGGCGGGTGTGCCGATCTTCTTCGCCAACTCGTTCCCCAAGAGCGGCACGCATTTGTTGACGCAGGTGCTGCAGGGTTTGGCCCAACTCGGTCCAGCGGTCAGCAGCGGCCTTCCCGCGGTAGTGACCTTTGCTGGGTCTACCGGAGAGCCGCGGCCACTGCATTCAATTTTGCGTGATTTGCAACGCTTACGCCCTGGGGATATCGCCTATGGCCATCTGCACGCCCTACCTGAAGTTGCCTCATTGCTGACGCGGGACGTGGTGGCACCGTTCTTCATCTTCCGCGATCCGCGGGATGTGGTTGTCTCACACGTGCACTATGTGACTGAGATGGAACCCAACCATGTGCACCATCGATTCTATCGCTACGAGTTGAAAACCTTCGCTGAACGACTGATGACCAGCATCCTGGGGCGCCCTGAACTTGAGGTGCCTTTTCCTGATATACGCGGGCGGTTCGAACCTTATTTAGGCTGGCTCGATTGCCCCGAGGTTTTGGTTTTGCAATTCGAAGATTTCATTACTCAACAAGAACAGGCACTGCTCCGGGTACTGGATCACGCCCAAGGTCGCGGGTTCCCAGTCACTGTTGGGGAGCAGGAAGGGCTCGAAGTTTTGAGATCCGCCATCGATCCGAAACGCTCCCCCACCTTTCGAAGCGGCAAAGTCGGCAAGTGGCATGAGGTCTTTAGCGAGAAGCATAAATCGACATTCAAAGAAGTTGCCGGGGATTTATTGGTACGCTTGGGATATGAGGCTTCAAACGACTGGTGAACGTCCACTCTGCTCTGTGGTGATCCGGGCGTATAACGAGGAGAAACACATCGCCCGCTTGCTCACGGGCATCACACAACAGACGATCGAGGCTGTTGAGATCATCCTGGTCGATTCGGGCTCGTCGGATGATACCGTGGAGATTGCCTCCCGTTATCCAGTACGGGTTGTAAACATTGAACCAGAAGAATTCACCTTTGGGCGCTCCCTGAATCGAGGCATACAGGCGGCGAAGGGAGAGTACATCGTCATCATCAGCGCGCATTGTTATCCTGTCTACCCCGATTGGCTTGAGCAGCTTCTGAAGCCGTTGGGGGATCCCCAGGTGGCGGTAAGTTACGGCAAGCAGCGCGGCGCTGATACGAACCAGTACTCTGAGCACCAGTTCTTCCGTCAATATTTCCCAGATACCTCGCAGCCTCGCCAGGGGCACGCCTACACCCACAATGCCAACGCTGCCATCCGCCGCACGCTGTGGGAAGAGCACCCCTACAATGAACATGTCACCGGTTTAGAGGATTTGGCCTGGAGCAGTTGGGCTTTGGGAGAAGGCTATGACATTGCCTATGTTGCCGATGCAGAGATAGTGCATGTGCACGATGAGACCCCATCCCAGGTGCATAACCGCTACCGGCGCGAAGCCATCGCCATGAAGCAGATCCTGCCCGAGAGCAAATTTACGATGTGGAATTTCCTGCGCCTGTGGTTGGGGAAGACATTCTCGGATGTGTTGCAAGCTCGCAGAGAGCATGTACTCAGCGAGCATTGGGTGAGTATTCTTTGGTTTCGGTTTTTGCAATACCTGGGCACATTTCAAGGCTATCGCTACTCTGGCAAGATCGATGCCCAACTTCACCGGGCATTTTATTACCCGCCTGGGATCCTCTCTGAGAAAACACCAGCACCTCGCCAGGTGCAGCCAATCGATTATGGAGAGTAGCGGTATAATCGAAAACCAGGAGTAAGCTTTATGGTTGGCCGAAAAGAAATCCAAGTTTTCCGTGATCGGATTGTCGAGAGATTCCATCCTGAGAAGATCATTTTATTTGGGTCGTATGCGTATGGTAATCCGACTGAGGACTCGGATGTAGATGTTTTGATTGTTATGCCATTTGATGGGAAAAACCCAGAAAAAGCAACTGAAATTTGGATGGCAACCAAACCAAATTTCTCGGTGGATATTCTCGTTCGTCGACCAGATGAATTGCAGACCCGTATTTCTATGGGAGATCCGTTCATGCGCGAAATTGTAGAACAAGGAGTTCTTCTGTATGAAGCCGCTGACTGACGAATGGGTTGCGAAAGCGGAAGGTGACCTACATACCGCTCTGCGAGAACTGAGGGCACGCAAGAATCCCAATTATGATGCCGCTTGTTTCCATGCTCAACAGTGTGTCGAGAAATATCTAAAGGCACGTCTGATCGAGGAGCAAATCGCCTTTCCGAAAACTCATGACCTGACCCGGTTGTTAAAGTTGTTAGAGCCAGTTGAACCATTCTGGATTGCATATCAAGAGCAGCTACGGTTGCTTAATGATTACGGAGTTGAATATCGTTATCCAGGTCTAGTCGCAGAAAAAGAAACTGCCAGAAAAGCGGTTCATCTGTGCAAACAAATTAGATCTATCGTTCGCCAAAGTTTAGGGTTGGAACCGTGACCTCGATCGTCGCCCTTGTCCCCATGCGGCACTGTTCGCAACGAGTGCCGGAAAAGAATTATCGTTTACTTGGGGGGAAACCGTTATTCCATTACATCATTGAGACGCTATCGAAAGTCCCGGAGATCGACCAGATCGTCGTGAATAGTGATAGCCCCAATGTGATCGAGGGCCTGCAGGCGAATTTCCCAACCGTCTCTGTGCTCGAACGGCCGGAGCATCTGCGTGCCGAAAGCGTACCGATGAACGAAGTTTTGGCTTACGACACTTCACAGATCGAGGCGGATTTCTATCTGCAAACCCATAGTACCAACCCATTATTGCGGGCGGAGTCAATCTCAGGGGCGATTCGAGCATTCTTGGAGCACTATCCGGCGCATGATTCGCTTTTCTCTGTGACGAATTTGAAAACGCGCTTGTGGGATCAGTTAGGACGCGCGGTCAACCACAACCCGGCTTATTTGCTCCAAACGCAAGACTTACCGCCCATTTACGAGGAGAATTCCTGCATCTATATATTCACCAAGGAAACTTTATTGACGCGTCGAAATCGATTAGGGGAAAGACCGCTCATGTTCGAGATCGATGTTGATGAAGCCTGGGATATCGATGAAGAGCTGGATTTTGAGATTGTGGATTTTCTAATGCGCCGGAGAGCAGAATAATTGGTATGGCAACTGTATTATTTTCAGCGCCTTATATGATCCCATTTCTCGACCGTTTTCGACCTGTATTGGAAGGGTATGGCATCGAATTGATCGTTGCTGAAGTGGATGAACGCCTTGTCGAGGACGAAATCTTAGCTTATGCAGGCAAGTTTGACGGCGCTATATGTGGGGATGACCGATATTCTGAACGCGTGTTAGAAGCCTGTTCTCCGCGCTTGAAAGTGATCTCCAAATGGGGTACCGGGATTGATTCGATTGATCAGGATGCTTGTGCACGATTGGGGATCAAGATCGGCAATACGCCCAATGCTTTCACACTCCCAGTAGCTGATACCGTCATGGGGTATATTCTGGCCTTTGCACGTCGCCAACCCTGGATGGATCGAACGATGAAAATGGGACGGTGGGAGAAGATCCCTGGTCGCTCCTTGAGTGAATGCACTCTGGGCGTGATCGGTGTTGGGAATATCGGCAAGGCGGTCATCAGGCGAGCTAGCGCTTTCGGTATGGAATTATTGGGTAATGATATTATCTCCATCGAACCAGATTTTGTACACGAATTGCGCCTCGAGATGACGTCTCTCGAAGATTTATTGCAGAGGGCCGATTTTGTCAGCGTCAATTGTGATCTCAACCCAACCAGCATTCACTTGATCAATGCTGACACCCTATCAAAGATGAAACCAGAGGCGGTATTGATCAACACAGCCCGCGGTCCCATTGTCGACCAACCAGCCCTGCTTGAAGCACTTCAAACAGGGGTGATTGCCGGGGCGGCGTTAGATGTTTTTGAAGTAGAACCCCTCTCTGAAGGGAGTCCGCTACTCCAGATGGACAATATCATGGTCGCCCCCCACAACGCCAACTCCAGCCCAATGGCCTGGGAGAGAGTTCACTGGAATACTATCCGCAATCTGTTGGCGGGCTTGGGAATCGACCCCTCAGATTTAGAATCGAGAAAATAGGATATGGAAAAAAGTTCTAGACTACAACGATCGATGCTCATTACAGGGGCAGCCGGCGGAATTGGACGCGCTACAGTTGAATTATTCAGCGAGCAGGGCTGGCGGGTGATTGGCGTTGACCGCGCCCCCTTTGGTGATTCTTTTCCCCAAGATGGCTTGTTCATTCAAGCGGATATCTCAGAGGCCTCTACGCTGGAAGAGATTTTCCACCAGGCGCAAGATTTCACCGACACACTGGATGCGCTGATCAACAACGCCGCTTACCAAGTCACCAAACCATTACTGGAAACCAGTGTGGAAGAATGGGATGCTGTCATGGCCTCGAATTTACGGTCGGTGTTCTTGAGTGCCAAGCTGGCCTACCCGTTATTGAAAGAAGACGGTGAGGGTGCAATTGTGAATGTCTCCTCTGTCCATGCTGTGGCGACTTCCAAAGATATCGCCGCCTATGCCGCAAGTAAGGGGGGGCTGCTGGCCCTGACGCGGGCGATGGCGATTGAGTTTGCGCCTGACAATATCCGGGTGAATGCCATCTTGCCTGGAGCAGTCGATACGCCCATGCTGAGAGCGGGGATGAACCGCGATCATGCGGGAGGGGGGAATATCCAGCAGCGTTTGGAGAACCTGGCGCGCAAGACCGTCAGTGGAAAAATCGGCACATCGCAGGAAATTGCCCAGGCGATCTATTTCCTGGCCGATGGAACCCAATCATCCTTCATGACTGGCCAGGCAATGATCGTCGATGGGGGCGCGACGGCGAGGTTGAGCACAGAATAGCGTTCAACGTTTCACGTTCAAACGTTTAAACGTTCATCAACAAACAATGTCTGAAATTCGAAAAACAATAAAGAATTTGTTTCCACCTGCAGTGTGGGAACCCATCAGCAACACACGCTATGCCGTTCAACGCGCTGCGCAATGGTTGCCAGCCACTCTACATCCCTGGCGACGTGAGAGTATCCAGCGCCTGGGTGAACTGAAGGATGCACATAAAGGAGAGCGCTGCTTCATTATTGGCAATGGTCCCAGCTTGAAGAATACGGATGTCTCTAAGCTGAAGGGCGAATTCACCTTCGGAATGAACAGGATATACCTGGCCTTCTCAGATTGGGGGTTTGCTACCAGTTTTCTGGTCTCGGTGAATAATCTGGTTAACGAGCAGTGCTACGCAGATTTTCAGGCTCTGGATATGCCCAAGTTCTTTTCCTGGAGATCACGTGCCTTGCTTTACCCTCAGGGTCAGCCTGACGAAAACACACATTTTCTCTTCACTACCTATACGGGTCCCCGGTTCGCTCAGGATGCGCGCGGCAGGCTGTGGGAGGGAGCCACGGTAACCTATGTATGTTTGCAATTGGCTTTCCATATGGGGTTCGAGCAAGCGATTCTCATTGGTGTAGATCATAGTTTCACCAGCAAAGGCCGACCCAATACCACGGTGGTTTCCGATGGAGATGACCCCAACCATTTCGATCCAGGGTACTTTGGCAAAGGGTTTCGCTGGCAGTTGCCCGATCTAGATACCTCTGAGCAGGGGTATCTGATGGCTCGTTCGGTTTTCGAGTCAGCCAGGCGAAAGGTCATTGACGCCACCATTGGGGGCCAATTGACTGTATTTCCGAAAGTGGATTACGAATCCTTGTTTTAGCAGTTTGAAAGATTCCCGAATATCAAGGTATCGGCGTCGTGCTTTCCAGAATTAGGGGCGTGGGGGGGGGGGGGCCCCCCCCCCCCCCCCCCAAAAACGCGCGGAAAAATGCGCACGAAAAAGCAAAAAATAAAAAAA
>CAZUSV010000011.1:0-24340 GCA_964622645.1 uncultured Anaerolineales bacterium | reverse complement strand
AATCACCCCTCTACCCCGCGCCGCGGGGCCGCCCCCCCCCCGGGCGGGGCGCCCCCCCCCCCCCCCCCCCCCCCACGCCCCTAATTCTGGGGATTACCCGGGCATTTCCTAAAGACCAAGATTCCAAATCATAATGTCGTATAGCAAGTTTAATTCTAAATCAAAACAATTATTGCCAAAGCGTTCCCGATGGGTATTGGGGATAGTGTTGGTGATTATCTTCGCAATTGGGTTTCTGCTTCGCATGGTGGATTTGGCTGATCCTCCTTTAGGTTTTAATCCCACCCGCCAACTGCGCTCTGCGATCATTGCCCGAGGGATGTATTACGTCACCCAGACAGAAGATGACTCTTTACAGCGCCAATTTGCGCTGACGCATTGGAAGATGATGGAACGCCTGGAGCCAGCGGTTTTAGAATCGATTGTCGCGGCTACTTATGGGTTGCTGGGAGATGAGCAGGTTCGGGTGGCGCGCATCTATAGCAGTATATTTTGGATGATTGGCGCTGCAGCACTCTACGATTTAGCCCGGCGAATGACTTCAGCTTCAGGGGCGCTGCTTGGATTGGGCTATTTCTTGTTTTTGCCGTTTAGCATTCTGGCCAGCCGCTCTTTCCAGCCAGATCCAGGGATGATCATGCTGGTGCTATTGACGGGATGGGCGTTATTCCGCTGGTCAGAAGCGCGCACCTGGCGCTGGGCGATACTGGCTGGGATCTTTGGGGGCGCGGCAGCCTTTGTCAAAGTAATGGCCGCATTCTTTGTCGGGGGGATGGCAATTAGCGTCGTCAGCTTCGCTTTGGGAGTTAAATCTGAGGCTGAAAGATATGGTGATAAGAAATGGCGTTTCACCAACATGAAATCGTTATTGAGTAACCCTCAGGTTTGGGTGATGGCAGTCCTGATGGTCGCTCCAACGTTGGCGTATTATCTTGTAGGATTAGGTGAGCAATCATCTTCCTTTTTTGTAAATTGGACGATCATTTCTCGCTGGCGGGATGTTCTTTCCCTTTCCTTCTTTATGCGCTGGTTGATCCGGGTGAGCAGCCTGATGGAACCGAGTGTAGTCTTAGCTGGTTTTGTGGGAACCTTCTTGGTTTCTCGTCGCAGCCGAGCTCTATTATGGGGATTCTGGGGAGGCTATTTGCTGTACGGCCTGACCTTCCCGCACCATATCACCACACATGATTATTACCATCTACCCTTGTTAGCTGTAGTATCGCTGTCACTGCCTGCATTAGCCAAAGTGGTACTTGATGTAGTCAAACGTAGTGGGTTATTTGTTCAGGTTCTATTTGTCGCGGTTGCTTTGGTTGCGGCTGGATATAACGCCTGGCTGGGACGCTCGATCCTCGTCGGTCAGGATTTCAGCGATCATCCGGGCTATTGGGAGCAAGTCGCCGAAGTGATCCCTGCTGAAGCAAATCTTGTTGGCGTGACACAAGATTATGGTTTCCGCTTGATGTACTATGGCTGGCGCACGATTCGTGTCTGGCCACAGGGTGCCGGGAGCGAAGTTTTCGATCAGCGTGCCGCTGATGCCGATTATTTCGTCGTCACTGCCGGGAATCAGCTTAATAGTGAATTGAAGGATTTCCTTGAGACAAATTATCCTGTGTATGCTGAGGGCGCAGGGTACACAATTTACAACTTGAATCCGTGATAGATAACCAGGTTATTTGGGAATCGCTGGGGTATCCACCAGATTTGGGGGTGGTGGGGGGGGGGGGGGGGGGGGGGGCGCCCCCCCCCACGCGCGGGGCCCCCCCCCCCCCCCCCCCCCCCCCCCCCCCCCCCCCCCCCCACCCCCAAATCTGGAAAATCTCACCGAGATACCATCGAAACCTTGGTATGATGGAACTTGAAATAGACAGTAATGCTATATGCAAAATAACCTGAGACCACATTCAGAGCTCTTTTTCCGACCTCAATGGCTCTTTTGGACAGTCGTAGGCCTGGCACTCGTTTTGGGGTTGGGGATTCGCGTCTATGATCTTACCGACCCACCTTTTGATTTCCATGCCACCCGGCAAATGCGCGCTGCCGTGATCGCCCGGGGTTTGTACTACCAGGGTTTAGATGATGATCCCGATCAGCAGCGGGAACTGGCTATTGCAGCGGGGCAAAAGGAGGCCATCATCGAGCCTCAGGTGATAGAGCATCTGGCTGCCTGGTTCTATCACCTGGCCAGGGGAGAGTACCTGTGGATACCTCGGTTATTATCTGCTCTATTTTGGGTGAGTGCCGGCGTATCTGTACTATTCTTGAGCAGAGAACTGGCAAACTTTGATGGGGGACTCGTGGCCATGTTTTACCTGCTTTTCTTGCCTTACAGCATTTACGCTACGCGCACCTTTCAGCCTGACCCCTTGATGGTCGCTTTGATCGCCTGGTCGCTTTGGGCTGTGTTGCGATGGTACGGTCATCGAACGATGCGCTTGGCTGTATTGGCTGGTGTTCTTGGCGGTTTAACAATTTACGCCAAAAGTGTGGCGGTTTTTTTTGTTGGAGGGGCATTTCTCGGGATCATCTTGCTGGGAGATGGATTGCGCAATGCCATTCGTGATAGACAGGTTTGGGTGATGGGGATATTAGCAGTATTGCCAGTAGCACTGTTCTACATTTACGGGCTTTGGATTGCTGGTTTTCTGCAAAGACAATTCAATTTCCGCTTTTTCCCGCAAATGTGGCGTGATCCGGCTTTCTATATCCGTTGGCAAGAAATGGCCACCAATATTTGTGGGTTTGAGACGCTGCTAGCCGCCCTGGTTGGTTTGTTCATGGTAGGCGATAAAGGCAAGCGCGGGCTTCTGGCTGGCATGTGGATAGGATATGGCATTTACAGCATGACCTTTCCCTATCACACCCTGACTCACGATTATTATCAACTCCCTTTGATTTTAGTTGTGGCAGTATCCCTAACTGTTGTAGCCGCCGAATTTTTGAGCCGTATCGCGGCGATTGAGAAAGGGATTTGGGTGCGCGCTTTCATTGTCGTGTCACTTTTCGCAGCAGCTTTCTTCAAGGTATGGGATGTACGCGTAAATCTGATCCGCACAAACTACCGTACAGATGTCGCCTTTTATGAAGAAGTAGGCAGTTTCATCGAACCAGGAGCACGCGTCCTTTCGATGAGTCAGGCCTATGGGCATTCGCTGAGTTATTATGGCTGGGTGCCCAACGATTCCTGGATAAGATCAGGTGATTTGAATCTACGAGTCTTGGCGGGAGCCTCTGCCGAAGAAGTGTTGGAGAACAGCTATGCGGCCATCGCGGATTATGATTACTTCGTCAGCACTCAAGTTGATATACTCAACAATACTCCAGAACTAAAAGAATTGCTATATGGCAGCTATGATGTGCTTGTCGAAGGGCCCGGATATATTATTTTTGATTTGAAAAGGTAGGTTCGATCCTGAATTCAGATATAAAACCCCTCGTATCCATAGTTACCCCATCCTATAACCAGGCTCAATTTCTAGAAGATACCGTACGCTCTGTTTTAGCGCAGGATTACCCCAACATCGAATATATCATCGTCGATGGGGGGTCTGCGGATGGAAGCGTGGAAATCATCGAAAAGTATGCCGATCATTTAGCCTGGTGGGTTTCGGAGCCTGATAAAGGGCAGGCAGAGGCCATCAATAAAGGGCTTAAAAGGGCTCAGGGCGAGATCGTTGCCTGGCTCAACTCTGACGACATCTATTTCCCAGATGCCATCACTCAGGCCGTCAGCGCCTTGCAAGAGCATCCTCAAGTTGGTATGGTCTTTGGAAATGCCATCTCGATGGATGCTCGGGGGTATCCGCTTCACAACCAGACCTTTGGCGATTGGGGCTTGGATGAGCTGATGTGTTACAACATCATCTGCCAGCCAGCAGTGTTCATGCGCAGGGAGTTCCTAGAGAAGGTTGGTTACCTGGATCCTGATTACCATTATCTGCTGGACCACCATCTCTGGCTGCGGATTGCGGAGGTATCCGAAGTCAAACATATGCCCAAGATCTGGGCAGGGGCGCGGCATCACCGGGAAGCAAAAAATGTTGCTCGCGCGGCTGAGTTCAGTGAAGAGGTCTTTCGTGTGCTTGAATGGATGCAATCGCGCCTCTCTTTGAGTTCGCGTTTGAAGAAACTCAGGCTGCAAATTGGGGGTGGTGCTTATCGCATCAGTGGGCGATATTTGCTCGAAGGGGGCCTCCCCGGCCCAGCTTTGCGCGATTATTGGCGTGCGACGATCAGAAATCCTCGCCTGCTGAAGTTCTACTGGCACCGCATGATCTATGCTTTTTTCAGCCTGCTTGGCTGGAGCAGCACCGCCGAGTGGTATTACTCCTTGATGCTGCACTTCCGGCCCGATGTAGGGGATGACCCGCGCTTGAAAACCTGGCCTGGGTTGAAGATCGAAGGACGCAGCGCGCCCATTTTGATCACCGGGGTTCATCGTTCCGGGACAACCTGGGTGGGTAAGATGATCGCTGCCAGCAAGGATGTGATCTATCTCAGTGAGCCACTCAACCTCTGGCACAGACCAGGAGTGATGCGCAAACCCGTCGAGCACTGGTATCAATATATTTGCGATGAGAACGAGCACAATTTCCTCCCAGCGCTGAGTGAGACCGTGGAATATCGTTATCATTTCAGCACGGAAATTCTCTCTATTCGCTCAGTGAGGGATGTTGGACGCATGTTGCGAGACATGTGGCGATTTCTCCAGGGCAATCTTACTGACGCTCGCCCGCTGCTCAAAGATCCCTTTGCCGTTTTCTCGTGTCCCTGGTTTTCATCACGATTAGGCTGTAAGATTGTGATCGTTGTCCGCCACCCGGTTGCCTTTGTGAGCAGCCTCAAACGATTAGGTTGGACATTTGACTTCCGTAATATCCTGGATCAGCCTCTGTTGATGCGCGACCACTTAGCACCATATCAGCAAGATATGCAGCATATGCTGGGTAAAGATGATGACATTGTCGGCCAGGGTAGTTTGTTGTGGAGGATGGTCTACAGTGTGGTGGATCGATACCGGAAAACCCATCCGGAATTTGTTGTGGTGAGGCATGAAGATATTTCTCTGCATCCCTTAGATGGATACCATGATATGTACGAAGCCTTGGGGCTATCCTTTACCCCCTGGGTCAGTCATTCTGTTGTAAGATCCACCCGGTCTAAAAATCCTGCCGAGCAGCCTAAACAGAAGGAATTCTCCACACAGTTAGATAGCCGGGCGAACCTTTTCAACTGGATGCACCGCCTCACAGATGCTGAAGTAGAGCGTGTGAAGCAACTGACTACAGATGTGGCCGGAAAATTCTATACTGAAGAGGAATGGAATCATTGGCTGAATATCCGCTAGTTTCGATTGTCACCCCTTCCTTCAACCAGGCCAAATATTTAGAAGCGACGATACGCTCGGTGATCGAGCAGGATTACTCGCAGATTGAATACATCATCGTGGATGGCGGCTCTACAGATGGCAGCGAAGATATCATCAAGAAATATGAGCATGAGTTAGCCTGGTGGGTATCTGAATCTGATCAAGGCCAGACTTCAGCCATCAACAAAGGATTCGTTCGCGCTCAGGGCGAAATCCTGGCCTATTTGAATTCCGACGACACATATCTCCCTGGGGCGATCTCTGAAGCAGCGGAGTTTCTAAGCTCGAACCCCGAAATTGGTCTGGTCTACGGTGATGCAAATTTCATCGATGCAGATGGAAAGGTGATTGGTACCTTCAACGCCCAACAAACCAGTTATCGGCGTCTGCGGCGCGGAGGCGTGTATATTCCCCAGCAAGCGGCTTTCTGGAGGGCAGAATTGTGGCGTAAGGTTGGCCCCTTGGATCCAAGTTATTATTTTGCCATGGATTATGATTTGTGGGTTCGGCTGGCCAGGGTTTCAGAAATCAGATATTACCCGGGCCATACCTGGGCGAACTTCCGCTTGCATGATGATGCCAAAACCATTGCTGCCGATGAGCATTGCTGGCCGGAGATGCTGCGCATCCATCGTCGTGATGACGGGAGTTTGTTTGCATGGATCTATGTGCGATACATCCTTCGCCGTCTCCTGGCTCCATGGGTGAAATGGCGCCGTCGCAGCATGTTCCGCTGAAGCAGATCAGAATTCGGTGACCATGAGTTCATTGGTAAGATTGTTCATGGATTATTTCATCCATAACTGCCAATGAACTTTGTGTTTAACCCCTCGAAGATCTCCTTAGCTGTCATTCCGAACCCTATAAGTGGTGAGGCATTCCTGGGATGCTCCTTGAGAATTTTTCCCGCGCTTCTGAGATTTCTCGCTCACCTATGGCGCGCCTACGGAGACTACTAAGAAACTTACTTGTGTCATCGCGAGAAGCGTCTTTTGCGACGAAGCGATCTCCCACTTGACGAGGAGACTTCCACACTCCGTTCGCAACGCCACGCCGTGCGGCCCTTTGGGCAGGCGCGCAGAGCTATGACATCGCTGAGAGATTCTTTCTGAATGAGCAGCGCCCCAAGCGCTGTGGATTTACTCGGAATGACAGTTTCAGGTATTTTATGAACACAGAACAAGAACGCCAGAAATGGGATCAATACTATGCCTCTCATTCTTCTGTGGAAGAGGATGAGAATATCCTCCGTTTCCGGGGTGAATTCGTGGATCTGGTCTCTGCTTTGCTGCCTGAAGGAGGCTGCATCCTTGAAGCTGGCTGCGGAGCGGGAGAGCAAAGTCTGGCATTGGCCAAGACCACTCGGTATGAGGTCACTTTGCTCGATTTCTCCACCGAGGCAATCAATCGGGCGCGTCAGGCATTCGAAAAAGGCAATCTGCCCGCAAAGTTCTTGGTTGAAGATGCTTTCCAGCATGGGAAACCTGAATATGACCTGGTATTCAACGCTGGTGTCTTGGAGCATTATTCCTTCGATCAGCAGGTCTCTTTATTGCGGGGAATGGCCAGTCGCAGTAAGAAGTACGTGCTCGTTTTAGTACCCAATTATCAAAACTATTGGTATTGGTTGTGGCGTATTCAAAAAACAGGTCAAGGGTTATGGCCCTTTGGGAAGGAAATCCCCTCTGTTGATCTGTCTGGTGTCTTTGAAGCTGCAGGATTACATTATCTTGGTAATTCACATGCCGCGAGTACCTGGACAGAGAGTTTCATTTTGAGTTTGGAGGGGATATCTGCAGAATTAGCAGATTTATTGGTTCAAACGCATCGCTCTGGAATTCTGCCAGCCGCCCAAACCAGCTACCTTATGGTTGCTCTGGGCAGCGTTGATGATATGCCCTCACCCACGGGATGGCAGGCTGCTACCCAAGCCCCTAAGACGGACATCGAAACCCTTTCCGCGGCGTTAGCTGATGCTTTGGCTTTACTGGTCAGCAAGACAGGTGAAAGTGATGCACTGCAAACTCAAGTAGAACGCATCGAGAAGTCATATATTGCAGAACTGGTTCAAAGAGTCGCAGATATTGAGCGTAAAAGTGCTGCTATACTGGCTGAGAGGCTAAGAGAGTATGAACAGCAACGCGCCATCGATCAGGCAGGCCTGATTCGCCAGATCGAGCACGACCACACAGGTGTGCTGGTTGGCAAAATCCAGGAGATCGAGCATCTTCGTAGGCAGATCGAGGCCCTTCGCCCGCCTCCCACGCCAAACTACAGCCAGCGCGTCCATTCATATCTAATTAGTGTCTTCACAAAGCTGGGCTTGATCTCTGAGGCTATCGAATTAAAGAAAATCCTGAAAAGGATTCGCCATCTCTTCCGCAAGCAGGTCCCCTCAGAAGTATCCTATCAAGCGCCGGATGTATTAGGCCATCCTTTGGTCCCCTCTGAGAAGCGGGTGGTGATCTTGACATACACCTTTTTCGATTTCGATGGCAATAATATGTATTACGGGGGGGCGGAGCGTTATCTGCTAGAGCTAGCGGGGTTGATCAGAGCGCAGGGCTTCTACCCCGAGGTATATCAGTGCGGGAATGGCTATTGGGTGCGTTACTACCAGGACTTACGGGTTACAGGGATCGATGTTGGTGGGGAGGCAGGACGATTGGTAGCAGAATTTCAAAAGTTAGCCCATCGCGAAGCTTTGACGATCTATTCGCCGTTTTCTCTGGTGGTGCCTGCTGGAAATGCTGCAGCAGTGGGCATTAGCCACGGCATATTCTGGGATCACCCTGGGATTCAAGCCGATCAACCTACGCGCCAAGTGATTGTGGAAGCCTGCCAGCACCTGGATACGATCGTGTCTGTCGATACCAACACGATCAACTGGATGCGAGCCAGCGGGACTGATGTCGCAGATAAATTCCTGTATATCCCTAACTTTGTGGATACCAATGCCTTCGATGCGAATCCCGATGTAGATGAGCAGAAAATCGTTGTATTGTATCCGCGTCGTCTATACCGCCCGCGCGGTTTCTGGTTGGTTGTCGAAGTGCTGCCGGAAATCTTGGACAGCTATCCTCAGGTGGAATTTCATTTTGTTGGCAGGGCGGATGAGAAGGAAGCTAAGCATGTCAGGGAATTGATCGCGCGCTATCCCGGTCGTGTCCGTTGGGACACGTTGTCCCCAGAAGAGATGCCCCAGGCCTATCGACAAGCCCATATTACCGTTATCCCCACCTTGCATAGTGAAGGTACCTCCTTATCTTGTCTGGAAGCGCTGGCTTCTGGGAATGCAGTGATCGCAACCAACGTGGGAGGCTTGCCGAACCTGATCTTGCACAATCATAACGGTCTGTTGATTGATATCTCGGCTGAAGCACTCAAAGATGCGTTGATCAAACTGATTGAGAACCGTCCATTGCGTACGCAGTTGGCAGAACGCGGTCGCCAGGTAGCAAATTCCTTTGCTATTGATCGCTGGCGGTCTCAATGGAAGGAAGTCCTTGCGCAGCATTTGCATGCTGATGAAGCCATTAGCGAGACGAAAGTGGCCTTCTTTCCCACTGCCCCTGGGATACCTTGGGAGGGGGTCAAACAGCGACCCCACCATATCGCTATCCAGTTGGCTGCGGCAGGCATAGAAACCTTTTGGCAGAACCCCACCCGGCGCCAACCTAACCCGCAGCCACTGCTGCATATCGCTGGCCCCAAGGATGAAACCAATTTCCATCGCCCTGTGATCTTTGTATATTATCCGTTCACCTATTCATCTTTGGGTCAATATGATGACCCCTTCATCGTCTACGATGTATTGGATGATATCAGCATTCACGAAGCCTCAGATAAGGGATTGCCAGAGGGGACGAGGGCGGTTGATTATCACAATCGCTTGCTTGAAGAGGCTGACTTGGTGATCTGCTCTTCGGCTGTGCTGCATCAACGCCTGAAACCTCGGCGACCCGATGTAGTGTTGATTCCCAACGGGATTGACCTGGATCATTTCCATCCGGATGTCTCTAAGCCAGAGCAAAGCCATCTTGACCCGGATTCAAAGCCGCGCATCGGTTTTCATGGTGCGATTGCCGAATGGATCGATCTTGAATTATTGTATGATGTCGCCAAAATGCGGCCTAACTATGAGTTCGAATTGCTTGGGACTGTTTCCATTGATATGGAAAGGGTGACGCTTTTGCCTAATGTGACCTATCAGGGGGTTTGCGATTATGAAAAAATCCCTTCAAAAATTGCTCGATTTGATGTCGGCATATTACCGTTCCATGTCAACACAATGACCCATGCGGTGCGCCCCCTTAAGGTATTGGAATATTTGGCACTGGGCAAACCGGTCGTGGCCACGCCTCTGGCTGAGATCAAAGATTGGCCGGGAGTGTATTGTGCTGATACCCCTGAGACCTTTGCCGGTAAACTTGATCAGGCTTTAGCCTCCAGAGAATCCATTTCAGTGGATAAACAAATCCAGGAGTTCCTTGTTTCTGCATCCTGGGAGAAAACAACCCAACCTTTGATTGAATTTCTATCAGGCCAGGCAAATGCAGCAGACTAAACGATTCGGCTGGTTTGGATTGGGTGCCATAGGGATTATCCTGAGTCTTGCCATCAGCATCTGGTTCTCAATCTCAACATTTAGCGACCCGATGCCCCCTTATGTTTCCTATCCCAATGACTGGCTGATTGCTTTGGGATATCTGGTTCTCTTTTCATTCACGGGCATCCTGATGCTACTCAAACGATATCGCTGGCTGGGGATTTCAGCCTGGGTGCTTGCTGGATTGATAATCCTGCTCACAATCTTGACATCCTACCTCGCTGTGAGCCACCTTTTGCTGGTTTGGTTTCTCTGGGTTAGCTGGTGTATTGGAGATGCTCTACTTCAGAGGATCATAAAGCCTGGAGATATATCTGCTGGTGAGGGGGTTGTTCTAGGACTTGCTTTGGGGTGGGGTGTGCTGGTTGTGTTGACTCTTGTTCTTGGGCTGCTGGGCTGGTACCACAATTGGATCTTCTATGGGTTATTCTCTATCGTCGCGGTGTGGGGAGCGTGGAAGCAAATTGCGCGGTTTGCCAATTGGCGACTAAGAATCCTTCCAGGTTCGTGGGTTGGGGCTTTGGGGTTGAGCCTGCTCATTATCATTGGAGCAGGCAGCTTTCTGTGGGCGTTGGCGCCAGCCGTGCGCTATGACTCGCTCAGCTATCATCTGGCTGTCCCCGTGCGATATCTCCAAGCCGGACGCATGCTGGAACTACCTGAGTCTTTCCAGACCTATTTCGCCCATTATGGAGAAATGTTGTATGTGATCGCTCTTGCGCTGGGAGATCAACCCTTGCCGGGATTGATCAATTTTTCAGCGGGAGTCCTGCTGGCGATTCAAACCTACTATCTTGGGAAGCGCATTGCCAACCCTACCGTGGGCTGGATTGCGGCTGTAATTTTGTGCGCAATCCCCATTGTCGGCATCGAGTCGGCCACAACTTATATCGATATCTTCATCGCCCTGTTTGTGACCTCGACTGTTCATGCCCTCCTTCTCTGGAGGCAGAAAAATGAGAATACCTGGCTGCTTCTTGTGGGAATATTCTCTGGTCTGGCTTTGGGTACCAAACTGACGGCTTTTTGGTTGTTACTCCCTTTTTGGGCGCTAGTCATTTTGCGGTTGCATCGAGCGCAGAATTTTTTTAAGGCGCTTATTTGCATAACGATACCAGTTGTTTTGCTGTGGTCCCCCTGGCTGATCCGTGATTGGCTTTGGACCGGCAACCCCATCTTCCCGAACCTGAATCCCATCTTTCAAAGCCCAGAGTGGTTCGACCGAAACTTCTTCATATTTCAACCCACAATCAAGACCCTGCAGAACATTATCTTCTTCCCCTGGCTCGGCGTGGCCAATTCTCACAGCTACTATCACGATGCCCCTGGAGCTGTTCTGGGCGCCTTACCTCTGCTCAGCCTGCCATGGCTGTATGGCTGGGATCCCCAAGATCGGAAGGATCGTTCCCTGAATCTAATGCTGTTCATTGCTTGCCTGGCAGCGATGGCCATGCTCTTCAGCTTTGGTGCTAACGCCCGCTATCTGATGCCGCTATTCCCGTTGCTAAGTGTCTTGGCAGCCCAAAATGTGGAATCCTTGAGCCGCTTCTTATTTCAATGGCGTAGATTTCTGGGGATTGCATTTGTAATCCTTGGGGTAGTTAATATTTTCTCGACGCGGCTGGCGTTCACTGTGCGCTGGTGGGAGATCCCTGAGAGATACCCTTTTCAAATCTGGCTTGGTAAGGAAACTCGAGATCAATTTATAAATCGGATTCTGCCTGTCAAGGGGGCGTTTGAATATTTGGATCAACTGGGAATTTTCAAAGTGCTTTCCGTAGGCAACGAACTCCGGTTATATACAGACTCGGAGATCTACGGTATTTTCTTCTCTAAAGAAGGCTATGAAACACTTCACAGTGCGATTACTCACGATGAATTAGCTAATAATTTTGTAAGAGGAAACTACGACTACATTCTGGTTTATCCACCAGAGCAGGAACACCGCCCTGAAGTTTACACCTCCCCGGCGTTGAATGAGGCATTCTTTGATAGATTTACGCGTTTAGAATATAGTCAGAAGGATGTATATCTCTATCGATTTTACCCCTGAGAGCTGGCTAAGGTCTATATTGAAGTGGAAATCTTTCTGGAGACTCAAAGGCTTCGAGTTCAATATGTATGTCAAGATCAGGCCAATGGAATTGCCCAGGCCCAAGTTTTTCAAGGCGATAAATCTGAGAAATGCGGGCATCTAGGAATCCAGGGTAATCTTGGAAGGGAACAAAATATTCCTTGTCATTGACCAAGAGCCAGAAACCTAACAGTTTGTGTATATAAACGGATGGCAATATTTATGAAACAGTTTTCTCTAGATGTATATGATTCATCCAGCGTAGCGCACCCCTTTGTCGAAGAAATCCAGGCGTTGATCGCTTACCGGGGGTTGGTCGTTCAATTTGTGGCCCGGGCCATAAAAACGCGCTATAAACGCTCCATCCTGGGTGTGCTCTGGACGATGCTCAATCCGTTGCTGACCATGATTGTGCTGACGGTGGTTTTTTCACAGCTCTTTCGCATCCAAATCGAGAATTTTCCCGTGTATGTTCTCTGCGGACAGTTGATGTGGAATTTCTTCTCAGCGACGACCAGCGGGGCAATGGGCGAGATGATCTGGAGTAGCGAATTGATCAAACGCATCTATATACCTAAATCGGTATTCGCAGTGGCCGCCATCGGTACTGGATTGGTCAATTTCTTCTTCTCGTTATTGCCCTTGCTGATCATTGCTCTAGTTTTGGACGTGAGTCTCAGCCCAGCGATGTTTTCCTGGCTGTTGATAATCCCCTTGTTGGCGATATTCTCCTTGGGATTGGGATTGCTACTCTCGACGGCTACCGTCTATTTCGCCGATATGCTGCCGGTCTACAACGTGCTCCTGACCATCTGGCTTTATGCCACGCCCATCATTTATCCCCTCGAGATTGTGCCCCCGCAGTGGCAGTGGATCTTCCGCATCAACCCCGTCTATTATTTTGTGGAAGCTTTTCGAGAGCCCTTGTTACAGGGGAGTATCCCCGGCTGGGGAATCTGGCTTCCTGCGATTGGATTTGCTCTGGTGACTTTTCTAGTGGGCGGCCTGGTTTTTACGGCCCGATCGAGCGAATATGCCTATCGTCTCTAAACCACCAACGCTTTGCGCACCTCCGGTGAGTGCACGAACAACCACTTAATAATTTTTCGTGCACCTTAGTGCCCTTCGTGGATTAATGCATTCAGATTTCGAAGCTCAACGATGACCGATCATTCCTCTCAAGAACTGTTGAACGCCATTCTGATTGAGAACGTTTCCGTGCAATACCGCGTGCCGCGCGAGCAGCTCTCTGGGATCAAAGAGTATGCCATTCGCTGGCTGCAAAGACGCCTGCACTATCGCAAGTTTTGGGCATTGAGGGATGTTGACATCGAGGTTAAACAAGGGGAGATTTTTGGGATAATAGGTCGTAATGGCGCTGGTAAGAGTACTCTGCTCAAGGTCATGGCCCGGGTGCTCAAGCCTACTCTAGGAAGAGTAGTCATGCTGGGGAGAACAGCACCCCTGCTCGAGCTAGGCGCGGGCTTCCACCCCGAATTGACTGGTCGAGAAAATATCTTCTTGAATGGCGCTTTGTTAGGGTTGTCTCATAAGGAGATCAATAACTGTTACGACGCCATGATCTCCTTTGCTGAGATCGACGCGTTTATCGATGCTCCGTTACGAACCTATTCTACAGGGATGGTCGCGCGCCTGGGGTTTGCTGTTGCAACCAGCATTCGGCCAGATATCATGCTGGTAGATGAAATCCTTTCAGTGGGGGATACTCAATTTCAGGGGAAATGCTTGGAGCGCATGCGCTCCTTTCAGGAACAGGGCACGACGATCGTATTGGTGTCACACAATCTAGGCTGGGTGGAAACCCTCTGTGAACGGGCGATCTATTTAGAGGGGGGGCAAGTTGCGGCTCAGGGCGACGCATCAGAAGTCATTGGTCAGTACTCTCAATCGCTGATCAGTAGCACTTGATACTTGAATTCGAGCCCGAAAAAAGGGTGTGCGTAGGGGCACAGCCCCTACGCACACCCTTTTTTCGGGAATCTAATTGTCTGGCTGAGTGGTTTGACAATGTCAACTTACAATCATCAAAGGGGTGGCAAGCCAACCGCGTTGGCTGGGTGCAGACGAGAACTGACTTGCGCCCAACGCGCCTGTCCTGACACCGGAGGTGGTCGAAGGGGTTGGGCTACTACCCTGAAGTTGACATTGTAGAGGAAGTAATAGAAGATGTTTTAGATAAACCGCGCAGAAAGAAGAGTATATCAAAACACTCCGCGTTCTTCGCGATCTCCGCGGTAAAGATTTTTGTGCCAACTCCAAAGATAACAAGAAGATGAGCAACACCGCAAATCGGCGCGTATTGTTTTGCCGATCTAACCCTGTCGCGCCTGACCCTCGTGTTGAAAAAGCGGCCGATGCTCTGGCTGCTGCCGGATATGATGTCCAAATCTTGTGTTGGGATCGCAGTGGCGACCTTCCCGTGAAAGAGCTCGTGAAGGGGATTCCCTGTTTCCGTATGCCCATCAGGGCAAGATTCGGATCGGGAATGGGGAACTTCCCCGCCTTGTTGCGATGGCAATGGGCGTTATTGAATTGGCTGATCTCTCACCACGCTGAATATGATCTGATCCACGCCTGCGACTTCGATACGGTGCTACCTGCAATCTTGGCAAAAATGTTGTTTGGCAAGATCGTTGTTTATGATATCTTCGATTTTTATGCCGACCATTTGAGGGCCACGCCAGGATGGATCAAGCGTGTCATTCGGGTGGCTGACTTGCGGGCAATGAAGCTGGTGGATGGCGTGATCGTTTCCGACGAATGGCGTTGGGAACAGATTGGCATCGCACCTCCAAAGAAAAGTGCAGTAATTTGCAACACCCCCCAAGATGTCAGGCACCACCTAGAAACTGAGAACCAACCTGACCCCAGGCGCACACTGCGTCTGGTTTATGTAGGCTTATTACAAGTGGAGCGAGGTCTTCGGGACATCCTGTCACTTTTGGAAGAGCATCCCAATTGGCATTTAGATCTGGCTGGTTTTGGCGGTGATCAAGAGCAGATCTTGCGTATTTCTTCAACGCTAGCCAATGTGACCTGGCATGGCAGGATTCCATATCAGCAGGCATTGACCTTGACCAGTGCGGCCGACGTAGTGTTGGCGCTTTATGACCCGGCATTCGCCCATCACCGCTACGCCAGCCCCAATAAATTATTCGAGGCTATGATGTTGGGCAAACCTGTGATCGTGGCAGAAAATACCCATATCGACCGCATCGTTTCTCAAGAAAAATGCGGCCTGGTCGTCAAATATGGGGATCTTTCTGCGCTCACTGATGCATTGGGTAGATTACACGGAGATGACTCCTTGCACCGAAAGCTAGGAGCCAATGGCCGCAAAGCCTACGAAAGCCGCTACAACTGGTCGCAGATGCGTGACCGACTGCTCCACCTCTATGCGCGACTAGAATAAGAAGGTTCATTTTCCATCAACATCCAATCCGCCGAAGCCGTATCCAATATCAAACCTCCACCCACCTACCCATGCCCAAAATCATCCTCACTGCTAACACAGACTGGTTCCTTTACAACTTTCGCTATGCGCTGATCCACCATCTGCTAGATAACGGCTTCGAGGTGGTGTTGGTCACGCCACCGGGAAAATATCACCAGCGATTCTTGGATGATGGCTTTAAGTGGATTCCTTGGAAGCTGCGACGACGCAGTGTGATGCCCTGGGTAGAGCTGTCCGCTCTCTTGCGAATCGCTCAAATCTGCCGCCTTGAGCGCCCGGATATCATCCACCATCACACCATCAAGCCTGTGCTGTACGGCTCATTAGCCGCAGCCCTTGTGCGGACACCTGTGATTGTAAATTCGATTTCGGGACGTGGTTACGTGTTTTCAGGTGGAGACTTTCAATCTCGTTTGATCCAAAGAATAATCCGACCTTTTTATCGCCGGGTTTTGCAAAATACATCCTCAACAGTGATCTTCGAAAATCAGGCCGATCAAAACTACTTTATCGAGTCCGGTCTGGTATTGCCAAAGCAGTCGTGCCTGATTGAAGGAGTCGGAGCCGATCCTGAACGATTTTCTCCCACCCCTGAACCGGAAGAAGGGCCCATCATCATCGTTATGGCCGCGCGCACACTATGGGATAAGGGTGTGGGTGTGTTTGTAGATGCAGCTCGGATTCTAAAGCAGCGCTTACAAGTGCGCATGGTGCTGGTTGGCGAACCAGACCCGGGCAACCCCAGATCACTTAAAGCCAGGGCACTCAAAGAATGGCATCGCCAGGGGATCATAGA
Source organism: uncultured Anaerolineales bacterium (assembly GCA_964622645.1). GTDB lineage: Bacteria > Chloroflexota > Anaerolineae > Anaerolineales > UBA11858 > NIOZ-UU35. Next base: position 8,015 of record CAZUSV010000011.1, on the reverse strand, counting down.
GTGGTGGGGTTGGCAGCAGGATATGGAGCGCATCTTCCAGCAAGCTCACATCGTTGCTTTGCCGACCATGTACGGAGAGGGAGTGCCCAGGGCTTTGATCGAGGGTGCCGCTTGCGGCCGCCCGGTAGTGGCAACAGATATGCCTGGCTGCCGGTCTGTGGTTCAGCATGAGCACAATGGCCTGCTGATCCCGCCTAAGGACCCCAACGCCCTGGCTCAGGCGCTCGAACGGCTTGCCCTTGATCCCGCGCTACGCATGAGAATGGGGGCTGCTGGACGCCAGATCGTCCTGGCGAAGTTTACCCATTCGCAAATTAATCAGGCCACTATGCAGGTTTATCAGCATCTGTTGGATTCGCCGAAATAGAGTAAAATCTCCCCGTTCTGTTGTTTTTAACAGATTCTTGAATACAAAGGAATTCTATGAGGAATCCAGGAAAGCAGGAAAATGATTCTTGGATTCCTGGATTCCTAATGAAAAAATAGACTGTTCCTGAAATTTTAATTTAGTCAACGGAAGGTTGAGCAAATCAGCCCCCCTAACCCCCCAACCTTGGGGGGAACTGTAAGTGTGATTCTCCCCCCAGAATTGGGGGGCGGGGGGGCAAACGTGGAATAAACTTTCATGAGGTGATTGTCCAACCTGCTTCTCTGACTATTGCACTGTTTCTGTAGTGGTCAACATCACTTTGAACACAAAACTATTTTAGTGTCACTGCGAGCGAAGTTTACGGAGCGTGGCAGTCTCTTACATTGCGAGGAGATTGCCACACTCCGCAGAGTTTATCCTGAGCCCGTCGAAGGGCTCCGTTCGCAATGACAGGTGTTCAAGGTGCTCCTGACCAGCACACTATTACACTGTTTCTGATATTTAATTCATGCTTCCACGCAATCTGCCTGAAAGAATCAAAGAATGACCAATCAATCAAGCTTGCGCGACATAATATTCGACCTGACACACCGCTGGTACATCATCGCGGTTTGCTTTTTGGTGGGCGCCTTATTGGGGTGGGCTGCCAGCCAGTTGTTGCCCCCAATATATCGAGCGGAGATGGATTTATATGTTGGCATCAATGCCTACCGGGGCCCGCGCGATCGCTACATCGTTCAGGTCGTGCAAGATGAATTGCGCAAACTCGACGATTACAAGAACTGGCAGATGGAGCAGCTTAACAGCCTGGCTTTGACGGATGAATTCTTGATGGATACCCTAAGCCGTTTGCAGGCTGAGGATGAACATTGGCAGGATGTCTCAGTTGAGGATCTTTTTTATCAATTGCGTGGTTCCTGGCGCAATGCGGGCCGCTGGCATCTGGCCGCCGAAGCCTCCAGCCCAGTATTTGCAGTTCAGGCGGTTGGAACCTGGGCAGGTGTCATCGATGAGCGCATGAATGAAGGTATCATCAATTCTCGAGAGTTAGTTGCCATCGATGCATCCCTGGTGGCGACGGCGGATGAGTTATCCGACCAGTTGGTGCGAAACCAGACTCTTTCGCAAGTCAAGCTGGATTTGGAAGCTACTCGTCAGGGGTTCGAAAGTAATTTTTCCGATGAGTCGTGGGGGGTTTATGATCATTGGCGCCTGATCTCGCAGGTCACGCGTGGTGCAAACTGGGACCCGGGCTGGGGTGCCCTAATTGAAGAGTATCCTGCCCCCCAGGCCTCTGCTGATGAATATTTGCCCTGGGTGGAGCGTGCCCTGACAATGGTTGAGAGCGACCTGGAAGTTTTGCCCGAGCGCATCGAATATCTTGAAGATCAACATGAAGATTTATCCGCACAGTATGCTGAAGCTGCGGAAAAGAGTCTGGGGCTTGCCGCAGCGATGGATCTAGAACTTTCTGATGAAGTAACCCCACAGGTGGAAGACGTCCGGCCAGAGGGCACATTGATGCTGGTGGGAGGGGTCCTGGCGGTTGTCGGCTGGTTGTTGATCAGCTTGGTGCGCTTCTCGAATCAGGGAGAAAAATAGTGCGTTTCGCCTGGCTTCCCAAAGCCCAAAAGATCGTTTGGGCGGTCTTCTTGTTCACCTTGCCGGTGACTAGTTTCCCTTACTTTCCTGGGGGAGTTGGGGGACGAACAGAAGTGCGGCCGCTTTCGATATATCCTTTGATCATATTGGTCTTTCTGGTAACTCTGCCGCGTTTGTTCAACAAGCCGATCCCGCGAACAGCCTTTCCGCTGGGCGCGTTTGTCATCGCGGCATTTGCCAGCACAGCCTTTTCCTATACCCAGGGAATTGACCCGGATATCGGTATCACCGTATCCTCGCGTACATTACGCATGATGATTACCCTGGCGGTGGGAACGGCTTATTATGTCACCGTCGTAGTCACTCCCCAAACCAAAGCTGATCTGCGCTTTTCCCTACGCTGGTTGTATGCGGGATTTATGTTAGCTATTTTGTGGGGTTCTATTCAAGTGGGCTATATCCTTTTCTATTCTCCAAAATTTTTTGATTTCATTGAGTATTTGCAGGGTTTCATCTCCGTGCGCGGTTTATTCGAAACGCGCATCTCTGGGATGACCTACGAGCCTAACTGGTTCGCCGAGCAGATCACTTTTTTGCTGATGCCCTGGCTGTTCGCCGCAGTGATGTCCAATTACAGTGCCTTTCGTTGGCGCTGGCGCTGGTTGACAGTCGAGATGCTGCTCTTAGTCTGGGCTTCGGCGGTGATGATCTACACCTATTCACGTACGGGTTATGTCTTGTGGGGCTTGCAGCTCGTATTGGCCATACTGTTCAGACCTGGCAAAGCCATCGAGCGGAGTAGATCTTGGGGATTAGTGACCAGGCGTATCTTCCAGGTCGCAATCCTCTTGGTCATTCTTGGGACTGTTGTGTTTGTGGCTGGTTCGCGCAACCGCTATTTCTCGCGCCTGTGGAATTATTGGATCGACGAGAATGCTGCAGGATCGTATATCCAGTACATCGCCGTTAGCCAGCGCATTGCCTATTGGGAAACTGCTTACCGCATCTATGAAGATTACCCCTGGTTGGGCATCGGCCTGGGCAATTACACCTTCTACTTCGAAAATAAACTCTCAGATCGACCCTTGTTCCCTACACCTGAGTTGGTTCGTAAGTTCACCCCCGCTGAGGGTCGCAACCGGGTCGTCGTGCCCAAGAATATGTTCGTAAGGATCCTGGCTGAAACTGGTTTAATAGGGACTGCGGCATTCCTGGCATTTCTCGTGGCTGTATTTGGATGTGCATTGTATCAATTTTTTGATTCACGGGCCGAAGCGAGGTATTTGGGCCAGGCAGGATTGTTGGGATTGGTGGTGTTCATTGGGGTGGCATTTTCGGTTGATTCTTTTGCTGTGCCCAATATGTGGATTCTGTTTGGCTTGGTGACGGCCAGCGCGCGCATCTATGCTCAGCCTGCAGGAACGCCTCTAGAGACATGAAAAACAACCTTGAGCGCCAAAAATTTATCGTCCTGATCGTTGTGGGAATAGCTTACTTTGCGCTCATAACATTCCCAAATTTCACTGGCGCAAAGGATATCAACATGCTGGCGATCTTCGAGAAAGATGAATTCGCTCAAATTAATCATGTGCTGCGCATGTTGACTCCAGGAGGAAGCCTTTACGACACCTTGCGGCATTTCTTTGTCTACTTGCATTATTTCTATGGCTATCCTTTCTATTTATTCTCGGCAGTGATGATGTTTCCTTACCGGTTATTAGTAGGCGCTGAGTGGGGCAGTAATATCGCTATCACTATGCTGCTGCTGCGTCAATTGGTCAGCGTCCTTCCGATGATCGTTTCCATCTCCCTGATGGTTAGTCTGCAAACGAAGAGGAAATCAGCCGCTTGGGTAATCGGCTTGTTTGTCTTTATGCTTGCCATCCCGGCTGTCGTCCTGAACAATTTCTGGTGGCACCCAGACAGCCTGGCAATACTTCTGGTTGTGCTGATCTTTGCTTTCATCGACAGAGACGCTTTTCATTTTGGGAAATACTTATACATTGCAGCATTTACCTGCGGCGTTGCATTTAGCGTCAAGTACGCCGGCGCGTTTTTTGTTATGGCGATCCCAACATATCTTATTTTGGGAGTCATCGAAAAGAAGCTGGTTATTCGAAGAGCTGTTTTTCTGGCATTGACCTTTGTCATAGTGATGTTTGCCGGATTGCTGATCTCGAACCCCTTATTGCTCTTGCCGCAAGAACGCGCTGAGATCATTGCCACCCAACAGCTTCAATTTGTGCAAACCCGCATCGGGTATTACACCGTCAATCCAGACTGGAATTTGACAGCCGAAAAGATCAACAGCATCGTCTGGCCCTACTATGCACAGTGGTTTACGCTCGTATTGCTGGTTATAAGCCTGATCAGGGGAATTGCTGCGCCTCGTTTCCGTTTGATCAATGTGATGATCCTGATGTATGTGCTGCCCTATCTCTTAACGGTCGGCACCTCCTCGATCAGGCCGCTCTACTTCTTGCCAGTGATCATTCCTCTGGCATCCAGTTTGATCCACCTATTTCCAGAGAAAATGGTATTTGGGGGAGATGTTTGGAGACAGTTAAATCTTCAAAGCGTGCTCCAACTCCTTCTTCCATGGAGTTTGTTGATCCTGCTCTTCGTACAATTTGGTTTTTATCTCCAAAAAGATATCGAAATCTACACCGACATCCTGCATCGTGAAGAGCGCTCCCAGAGTATCGCCTTCTATCAGGATGTGGAAAATCTCTTGGTAGAACACCATCTGGCTGGAGAGCAGTTGAAGATCTATCGCGATCCAACCGCGTATGTGCCTCCTAAGTCCAATTATGAGATCTTGATGAAATGGAAGTTGGCCTCCTACGACTATCTCAACCAGCACCAGCCCGATCTGCTTCTGCTGGAGATGAACTATATCCTGGAATTTACCAAGCCTGACGCGGTAGAGAATGCTGTTGATCCCGGAGATATGCTTGCCTGGCAGCAGTTCTATGGAGATGCGTACCGAGAGCAATTGCCGGGGTATTCGATTTTCATTCAAAATGAGTATGGGTTGGCATTGATCCGCACTGATCTTCTAAAGTAGTACTTATCTTGGTAGTATAGAATTGTTGGAAGGAATTTGGTAACGAACCCATGAATCAGTCTTGCATTGTTGTAATCATTATATTAGCACTCTTACTTTTTTGTTGTTGTCTGTGTTTCATCGCCGTCGCTGCAGGGGGATTGGCCATACAATTCTTACAGGATGGCGATGTGTCCTGGGATTTTGAAGTTGGCACACCTACTGAAACGCCCATCGTTCTGCGACCCACTTTGCAGCCAACTGCAATATCTCCCAGTGTTCAGCCTACAACCGAGAGCCAGACAGAATCAAATGAGGGTTCTGCAAAAGTTGAGATCGTCGAAGACGCGCTTGTCCCCATGGATACGTTGCGTACGTTAGAAGAGGCTGTCATCCCCCCTAACAACCTCATTGATCTTGCGGAACGGCTCGAGGGCAAAGAGAATATCCCTCTGACTGTTGCTGCGCCAGTAGTGCCGCTGCAGGTTGGCGATAAGGATGTCATGTGGGTCACCAACGTGGATACCAATGAAAACTCCCAGATCAATGTCACCCTGCAATATGTCACTGAGCATGTCTACTTCTGGATCGAAGATGGCTTAAATTTTGATAAGGACGATGTGGCAGAGTTAGTGGAAACGTTTGAAGCAGAGATCTATCCTACGAACCGTGAGTTCTTTGGCAGCGAGTGGTCTCCTGGCGTCGATGGTGACCCTCACCTGTACATTATCTATGCCGATGATCTTGGATTTGGCCTGGCAGGCTATTTCTCATCGGCAGACGAGAATCATCCTCTAGCGCATGAGTACTCTAATGCCCACGAGGCCTTTGTGCTCAATGCCGACAACCTGCGGCTCTCCGGCGATTTCACCCTGGGGGTGCTGGCGCATGAATTCCAACACATGATCCACTGGTATGGCGACCGCAATGAATCATCCTGGCTGAATGAAGGATTTTCCGAACTGGCCGCCTTTATCAATGGCTACGATGTCGGCGGCTTTGACTACCTTTATGTCACTGAGCCGGATCTACAGCTCAATGATTGGCCCAATGACTCAAGCGCAACGACACCCCATTACGGGGCAGCATTCCTTTTTGTCAATTACTTCCTGAATCGTTTTGGGGATGATGCCACCAAAGCCCTGGTTGCCCATCCAGAAAACGGGCTGTCCAGCGTCGACGCGGTGCTAGACGAATTGGGCATCACCGATCCCGTCACGGGTGAGTCCATTCAGGCTGACGATCTCTTCTTAGATTGGGTGATCGCATCGTATCTTCAAGATGACGCCGTTGCTGATGGCCGCTACACATACCAAAATTATTCCAATGCACCCACTCCCTCTGTCTTTGAGAGCATTTACACGTGCCCATCCGATACCTTGACCAGGGACGTGCATCAGTATGGCGTCGATTATATTCGCATAGCCTGCCCGGGCACATACAACGTACGCTTTGAAGGGTCCATTCCAGTCGGTGTGCTTCCCATGGATGCCTACTCTGGTGAATACGCTTTTTGGTCTAACAAAGGCGACGAATCGGATATGACCCTGACGCGCAGCTTCGATTTCAGCGGCCACGAAGGCCCACTCACCCTGGCTTACTGGACCTGGTACGATCTCGAAGAGGATTACGATTATCTCTATCTAGAGGCTTCTCTCGATGGCGAGAACTGGCAAATTCTCACGACACCCTCAGGTACGCTTGAAGATCCCTCTGGGAATAGTTACGGTTGGGGATATAATGGCCTCTCAGGTGGCGATGGAAGCTGGATCCAGGAACAAGTGGACATTTCTCAATACAGCGGTCAGCAAGTGCAGATTCGATTTGAATATATCACTGATGCAGCAGTCAATGGAGAGGGGCTCTTGCTTGATGATATTTCCATCCCCGAGGTGGATTACTTTGCCGACTTCGAAGTTGATTCAGGTGGTTGGGATGCTGCTGGCTTTGTGCGTATCCGCAATGTTTTGCCTCAGACCTTCAGGTTAGCGTTGATAAAGATTGGTGATGCCACCGAGATTGAATTCGTCGATCTGAGCGCGGACAATGTGGCCGATATCCCGCTTGAGATTGGTGAGGATACAGATGAAGTAATTTTTGTGGTCACAGGCACAACCCGTTTCACCCGCCAAAAAGCAGCCTACCGCTTTGAGATCACACAATAAAAAGACAGGCCTCCTAGAACGAAGACCTGCCAATTAGAAAACAGACTCCGGCACACACTTGGCTTTGTGCCGGATTTTTTTATCCCAGACCGCTACGTTTTGCGCAGTGCTGCTAATTGCTCTTCCAGTTCAGCCCTGCGGGCTTCAGCGGCCGCCTGTACATCTTGCTGGATTGTCTGAGCTCGCGTCTGTAATTGTGTGCGTAGTTGATCCCCAGACGTAGGGGTGAGTAGAAGCGTGATGGTTGCACCGATCACGCCGCCAATAACAAATCCAAAAAGAAAATTCATTGCCCGCTTCATACCTATCTCCTTTTTTACCTTTCGTGTTGTAGTTTATACATGATATTATAATTGACAATACATTACTCAGCCAGACAGGGAAGAGTCGCCAGAAAAAAATAGTGGGGGGCGGGGGGCGGCGCCCCCCGCGCCCCCACTCCTTTTTTCTGGATAATCCGTTTTGTTAGGCAGGTGCAGTCGAGTTCGAGGAGAAACTTATGCCACATCCATTCTCTTCTATTCCTTCAGAACGACAAGGCAGGTATTTCTGGCCCATGGTCGTATTCACAGTGTTGACCATGGCCACATTGAATCTGGTCGGCGCGCCGTTGACAACCGAGGCAGCACCAGCTGGTATTATCTCCTATGAATTTGCGGGGAATGTGACCCGAGCCGAAATAATCTTGGCGAGTTGGGATGCTGAGGCAAGACTGCACGCTGCCTTCGTGCAAGGGCTGGATTACCTCTTCATACCGCTGTATGCTGGCGCAATCGCAATTTTGGACTTTAGACAACGATAACCAAACCCAGTAAAAACTGGGATGAGGTCT
>CAZUSV010000010.1:36528-54310 GCA_964622645.1 uncultured Anaerolineales bacterium | reverse complement strand
TTTCTTTTAATAATAAATTCTGGGGGGGGGCGTGCCGCCCCCCCCCCCCCCCCCCCGCCCCCTATTTTTGGTCTTCCCGTTTGGGAGTGCTTCGATAAGAGTTGACCCCCTGAAGAGCAAAACTAACCTAACAATGCACTAGGGAGAGTGAAATATGAAAAATACCTTTTTCTGATGATTTATTTGATCTGATCATGCAAACAAATAGGAGGAATGACGATGAATATCTTAAGATTCATTTGGGAACTTTTCTTGCAAATCGTCACCGCTCTAGCTAAGCTATTTCAATACGATCAGCGGGATGGGGACGAGACTGACATCCCCGAAGAACATTACTGCGGCCAACCAGCAGACCCAGAAGAATTATTCCAACGATACGAAGAGCAGATGGCTTTGCTAGCGCAGCAAGGCATCGCTATGGAACCGCTTGTCACGGAGGAGAACCGTTGGCCAGCGATAGATCGTTCCGTGCTGGTAATGGACGATGTCGAACTTGGAGAAATCTACACTACAGCCTTAGAGGACATAAACAATACATCTCCTACTATAGTGGAAATACCCAAGCCGCTGCTGGATGAAATCAGGGAAGACATTGCCGAAAATACAGAGATTGGAAATGCAAAACCCTTGGCACAGATGCCCCATTTGAATGTGGCACTGGTGGAAGACACCGGCAGTATGTTAACACGTAACCCTGTTGATTTCGTCGGCAAGAGTATTCTTTTTACGCGGAAAGGAAATTACTTTTTCGATTTCCAAGGACTCTCGCCAGGACAATACAATAGTTCCTTTGAAAAAGTGAGTGCTACGGCCGGGGGATTCAAAATCCCCATCAGCTCAGATAACGCCAGCCATCATTATAAGTTCAAAGGGGCTTTTAGCTTCCGCCTCTACAACAAAACCTATCGTTCCGTCTATGTTAACTCCAATGGGAACCTGACCTTTACCAAAGGAGATGCGCGTCCGACGATAGATAAATGGGAATTCCGCGATAACCTGCCTTCAATCGCGCCGCTATGGACAGATCTCGACGCTTCACAAGGAGGAGAGATCATCCTGCACGAAAGCAAGGATCAACTGGTAATAACCTGGGTGGGAATTCCCCTGAAGGGATCCCAAAAACGCTGCCGCTTCCAGGCAGTTTTATTCGATGATGGCAAAACGAACAAAATTACTTTTAGCTACAAATCGGCCGACGCAGATAGAGCGCTGGTAGGTGTATCCCCGGGAGATAAATCGAAATCACTATCTCCCAGAGATTTGTATGATTCAATGAATCTCTCCAAGCAATCAGCCCATGGTTGTATCTACGAGGAACTGGGCGGCTATAAAGATTTGAACGTCGTAGAAGTGGCGAAAGCATTCTACAAAGATTATGATGATGATTACGATACTCTGGTGATGTTCTCCGACGAAGAATTAACAGCCCCGCTCTATTCCAACTGGTCTCTTTTCAACGACATCGAAGGTATTGGTTTGAAGAAATTTGATCATCGCAATACAAAATTGGGAAAAGGCTTCAGCAAAGTGACCAGCTTTATAAAAATGGGCAGCGCACAGGCATTGAACGATCATCCCTACAAATTAATGCCAAATACAGTTTCTTGGTATGGAATCCATCTTCTGGCTCATGAACAGGGTCATAATTGGCTTGCCTTTACCCAGTACTGGGACGGAAGCAAGATGCAACCCTCGCTAAGCAATGGAATTCACTGGCTTCGAAATGTGCACACACGGGCGGTAGTTCCACCTTGGGGTGGGCAGGGAAAACATTCTGTCATGAAAGGCGCTACATGGTCTGAAGTTAAGGGCAGCCCGGGAGTATTCGCGCGTGCTTTGAAAGGGGAAGCCAGTTTCAGCTCACTGGATCTATATTTGATGGGGCTTCGCAGTACGCGCGAGTTGATCGATGCCTGGTTCATCCAAACTTCAACGCCGGTATACAACCAGCTGAGGGTGAAGGGAAAGCGCGTGGATTTAGATCAACACAATCTAGCTGATTGGGATGGCAAGGTTCGTCCGCGGGATCCAAATGTAATCAATAGTCAGAAATATTTCCGCTCAGCTTTCATCCTGGTGCACGAGAAAGGGAAAAAGCCTGACCCGAAAATGGTAGCCCGCGTGGCAAGGTATGCCGCTGCCTGGGAGATATATTTCCACGCATTCTCAGAGATGCGCGCCGTGTGGCTGACTCACCTGACACCACGCAAGAAGAAAATCTATGTGAATGGTCTGGGCAATGACGGCAGCGGTGACGGCAGCCAAACGAAACCCTTCCGCACTTTGACCAAAGCAATAAGCAAAGCAAAACCTGGAAGTACGATCCATCTTGGAGCAGGAACTTACGACGCCGCTGCTGGAGAAAAATTTCCCATAGTGCTGCCCGCAAATGTTTGGGTTGAAGGGCTTTATGAAGGTTCTATCATTCGAGGTGAGGGCACACACACAATTGATGGGAAAGCATATCAAACCACCATAGTAGCCCCCATGCACGCCAAACTTTGTCTCGTTGTGGTGGAAAACAATGCTGGTGGTGCCTGCTTGCTTTTCGATAACGGCGAACCGCATATCTTAGGATGCAAGTTTACAACCTCTACAAAAGGAACTGGGGTGCAGTTGGTTGGGAGTTCGAGCGGCTTCATCATGCAATGCCACATCCTGGATAACCAGGTGGGCATTGAAGTGCTTGGTGACAAACCCTGCGGACCGACCATCAGTGGGAACTTTGTGGAGAAGAATAAAAAAGCCGGGTTGCTGTACAAAGGGAAATCATCACCGCATGTCTCAGTAAACATCTTCCAAGAAAATGATATTGGCGTAGAAGGGCATGGCACCTACAATCCCAGATTCGCAGGCAACGAAATCCTTTTAAATCGGATTGGGGTGTGGATGGTGGATACCTGGCTGGGAGATTTCGGTGTGGGAGGGCGTTCAAGCCCAGGAGGTAACACATTTTTCAACAACACCGATGTGAGCTTCTGGAACCAAACCAGGCATACCTACTCAGCGAAGAATAACGTCTGGGAAAACACCCCAGTAAAAACTGCTACTGGCAACAAACCTCCATCTGGAGGCAAGCTGGATATTTTCAATTCGGGGGGAGGGAAGGTGGATTACTAAATTCAATCACCCTGAATGATCTCTTCCGCCAGGTTCTGGAGTTCTTCGATAGTATCTGAATCAGTATAATTCGCTTTCCAATAGATTTCCAGCAACTCCATGGCAGAAAGCGTGCCCACGGTCTGGTCTTCAGGCAAGCGGATGCGGTTCTCTTGCTGGGGTCGTTTGATCAAATGAAACTCAAAGGCCTCTGCAGTATGCTCCCGCAGAGAGGCTTCATCGATCAGCGACTCCCACTCACGGGGATATTCCAGAACCAGGCGCACAACGGCATCTTTGAGCTCTTCCTTGGGTGGTAGCGCCTCGCGTAATTGGTCGATGATCCCCTCTTGAGATTCAAGGCGCACGAAGCGATCTACAAAGGGGCGGATTCCGCTGAGTTGGTGCCACGTTACCTGCGCAGCTCCTTTTTCGACCTCCACTACAACGTAGAATTTATCGTCCTCGACTTCCCCAAAATCAACCCGCTCGATGGAACCGGGGTAAACCACAGGAGGTTGCGCATCTTCATTCAGGTTTTGGGGCTTGTGGATGTGCCCTAAGGCTACGTAATCCAAACGCTGGTCTCTGACCAGTGATCCGGGCAACACCAAATCTCCACCCAACATGACCGTACGCTCGCCGCCATACTTGGCCCCCTGTACAGACGCGTGAGCAGTCAGAATGATGGGGATTTCCGGATCAGCTCCCTCAAGCCAGTGATCAACTAATTCTGTCAGGCGCGCTTCCAGTTGCTCATAGATTTGAGCAAGATCACGTCCCTGGATATCCAGTTGCGCCATCATCCCCGATCGTGAGATCCAGGGGATCGCCAAAACCTGTAGAGGCAGTCCTTCGAGATCATTTGGACTGAGAAAACAGGGACGGTCCAACACCTGCACATGCGGCACCTGCAAGGTCGAGAACTCGGTCATGGCATGGGCACGGTTCATTGCAGGGGAGAGATCGTGATTACCGACCAGCAGCAGGGTTTGAATCCCTGCCTGTGACAGGCGCATGACGCGTTTTCCCCACTCGCGCTGATAGGTGGGAGCCGGGTTGCGGTCCTTGTAGGCATCCCCAGCGAAGAGTACCAGGTCGACTTGCTCATCAATGGCCGCATCGATTATGGTATCGAGGGATTTCAGGAAATCCATCACCCGCAGGGGGAGTCCGCTCTGCGGGTCTTGGCGGCCGTAGGTGGCCATATCGATATGGGCATCGGCGAAATGGAGAATTCTGATCATTGGGCTATATCCAATCCAGTATAGATAGGCCGGGAATTCGGGCGAAGTGTTTTTGATTATGCGTAGCCAGAGGCAGAGCATTTTCCATAGCAATGCTGGCAATTTGTAAATCTGGTTCCGGAATCAAGAGTCCCTCTCGGCGAAGGTTGTCTTTGAGCATTCCACATCGTCTGGCTTCATGTTCATCAAAAGGCAAAACCGTTGTACCTTCTACCAATAGATCGACTTGCTCCAAATGATGTTCGGGGCGATCTGATTTCGATGCCCCATAGACAAGCTCACATACAGTAATTGCTGAGATGAATAGCGCAGTGGTAGGCTCAACATACTCATCAACATCAAGTTTGCCACGCAATATTGCTACACAATGATCGGTATCCAACATGACACTCATAAGTTGACCTCGCGCTCACTCGCATTTTCTCGTTCAGCATAGATATGCTCCACAAGTTCATCGAGATCGATTCGGTCAGCCCATCCCCCGAAGGCGTCCATAATCGGATGGTGTTTTTCGGATTCGTTATTGTCGCTTTCACGATCTAGAGATTCAAGGCGATGCAGATCTTGAATGCCTATTAACGCTGCAATAGGTTTTCCACGTCGAGCGATGACAATTCGCTCGCGACCATATCGAACCCGGCTGATGAATTCAGACAGGTGGGCTTTCACATCCGCTGTACCTTTTATAATCATCGCAACTCTCCAAATAGGTCATTATGACTATAATTAGTATATCACGGAATGACAACTAGAATTATGAAGTTGTCCTCAAATAACTCTTCCTGGGTAAAATTTCAGAGATCTTTGTTATCCACCACCCTGAATACGGTTCAAGTGATACCAGCCAATACCGAAGTTTTGGTTGAGATTTACGGCTTCATTCAAATCGGCGATCGCGCCATCGACATCGCCTAAAGCTTCCTTGGCCAGGGCGCGCCAATACCAGGTTTCCTCGATGGCGGGTTCGCTGGCCGCATCGATAGTGGTGGTAGCCAGGTTAAGCACATCATAGTAGCGCCCAGAGTAGAAATAAGCCCAGTAGGGTCCGGTCTGGTACCAGACCATTCGCCAGGGGATATTGACCTCTGTGGGATTGAGACCCGCATAAAGGGCAAAGAACTCATCATACGCCGCGGCAGCTCCGGCGTAGTCATCCAGATACACCAGATTGGTGCCCCGGTTGAACCAGGCAAAGGCTTTAGCGCGACCCTCGAGGGAGAAGATCTCGTCGGAGGCCTTTTGAGCAGCATACTGGAAGTTATAGGTTTCATCGGCGTGGGGGCCGAGGATCTCCATGACTTCCGCCTCACGCGCCGGGTAATAGATGACGATGTAGGTGTAGTTGAAGTTCTGCCAGTATTTCTGCATATCCTCATAAGAGACTGGCAGATTCTCCATGATAAATGAATCTTGGGCGGTAAAACGCTGACGAGAGTCATCATAGGCATTGATGACCTCGTAATGCCCCATCCAACCTTCGAAGCCGGCGCCTTCGAAACCCTTCTCAACAATCACTGGAAATCCCGCTGCAATAAAGCGCTTCAATATATCCAGGTCCCCGCCCACACGCCACAGGGCATTGAACTCGGTCTCTTCGTTGACGAAAGCCACCATCTCGTAAGGCATGACATTCTTATCGCGCTGATTGGGTTTCAAGTAAGCAGCCGTGTCACGCTGGTCGCCGTTCCATTTCCAAAATGATAGCGCCATGGAGAGATTGGCTGGCCCACAATTATTCCAGTGTTGGAATTCATGCCTGATGCCCCCCAGGTTGACTTTATCGGGGATGGGCGTTGATGTAGTCGTTGGAGGGGGAGACGGGAATGGTGTATTCGTTGGGCCAGGTTCTGTGGGGGTCAAAGTGGGCAGAGCAGGTGTGGGACTCGGTTGAATCGTGGGAATTGGGGTTTGCTCCTGTTCGCCTTCCGGAATGAAGAGCGCTTCTTCAGGAGGGTTGAGCGCATATTTGATCTCCGCCTTCAAGGAATCGATACGCCAGGCCAAACGTTCGTTTATCGGTGGATAGTTATAAAGGACTACTGCCAGCAATAGCATCACTGGAATCACCAGCATAGCGATGAATAACCTTTTTCTTTGCATAGTCAGGCATTATATCGCAATTGCCTCTTGACAACTTTAGAAGAAAGTGTATAATATTCACAGAGTGCTTTGAAAAACAAAGTACTCCGTATATCAGAGTAATTACATATGGAGACTGAAATGAGACAACAACTAAGTTTGAAAGCAGCTGAACGCAAGGCCTTCCGCATGACCTTCCAAGATGGGTTGTGGGATATCTTCTTGGGGCTTGTAGTCCTGCCGTTTGCGATTGTCCCCCAATTTACAGATTTGGGTTGGGGGGATTTTTGGAGCTCAATGGTCATGCTGCCGGTATATTTGCTGGCTCTTTTGGGAGTGCGTTATTTGAAGAGGAACATTACAACCCCTCGCGTTGGCCTGGTGAAGTATCACGGCGAAAGAAAATCAAAGATCCAAAAATTGACCCTGATCACTTCGGGAACACTGCTGTTGGGCCTGGTATTTGGGTTACTACTCTTCTTTGTGGACGACTTCAGTGAGTGGTTCTTCCCTTCTGTCTTCAGCATTGTTGCTATGGCCGCATTTGGCGGCGCAGCGTACTTTCTAGATTATCCCCGTCTGATCGTTTACGGGTTTCTGACTGGGCTATCCCCTCTTGTCGGGCAGGTATTGTATTTGAATTGGGGTGCAATGCACCACGGATTTCCGATCACCTTTGGTTTCTCTGGTGTAGTTATGATCGCTATCGGCGTGTATCTCTTCCTGCGATTCCTGCGTGAATATCCACTTCTAAATACTTCGACAAATACCTGAAAAACCAATCCAGAAAATTTTCTCGGGTCGGTCTGGCCCGCCGAAGGCGCGCAGAGCAAGGTCCACTGTAAACGCAGACCGAGTCAACCACGTTCTGTGCCAATGGCAGGCCTGCAGCCAGACCGGTTCAGGAAATTTTCAAATAGGTTGAAATCAACCCATGGAGTTTTCAATGTCTAATCAAATCAATTTAAAAGAAGCTGAACGGAGTACCTTCAAATTAGCCACCTATACAGACGGCCTGAATGACATATCGCTAGGGCTGGTGTTGATATTGTTGAGTCTGTATTCAGTGACGCGTAGCTTTCTTGGGCCTGTGCTCAACGCAATTGCCTTCATCAGCGCTACCCTGATCGTTGTGGGCGCGATAAGTTATCTCAAAAAACGCCTGGTTCCCCCGCGAGTTGGCCTGGTCAAGTTTGGCCCCCAGGTCAAAAAACGCTTGCAGAATGCATTGATCGCCACATCCGTTTTGTTGATTGCAACCCTCGCCACATGGGTACTATCTGCAAAAGACATCCTTCAGGAGCCGGCCTGGGAGCGACTACCTCAATGGGCAACTGACTTCGACATCGATATCGCATTCTCGATATTGATCATAGCCTTCTTCTGCGCGTTGGCATATTCCTTTGCTATGCCACGCTTCTATCTGTATGGATTATTGATCGGTCTTGGGAATCTGTCCTCGATCATATTGTTGGTCAACAAAGGCATCAAGTTCGAGTTTCCGCTTGCATTTGCAGGGCTGGTGATCGCAGGGTTCGGGGTATTACTATTGATACGGTTCTTGAACAATTACTCGATTCCCTCGGAGGAGGCCTGAGATGACGTCAGCAGGGAAAAGCAACCAGGATCTCCATCCCCTTACAGATATCGACCGCGTCATCCACGCCCCGGCCCGTTTGATGGTGATGACCTATCTCTATGTTGTCGAGAGTGCCGACTTCATCTTCCTGATGAACCTGACTGATCTGACCTGGGGGAATCTCTCCTCCCATTTGAGCAAGCTGGAAGAAGCCGGGTACGTAGAAATCGAGAAGACCTTCGTCAATAAGAAATCTCACACCATGGTCCAGTTGTCTGCGGAAGGACGCGAGGCTTTCCGCCAATACAAGGAACAGATCCAACAAGTCCTTGATGATTTGCCAGATTGAACTGGCAAATCGCAACACTTAGTTTGAAGCATATTAAACCAACAGTTTACATCAATCGTAATACTGAGTTCACTTCGTAATGGGAAAGAGTAGACAATGGACTCCAAAATAACGCAACGCTACAATGATGATATTTTGCATCAGGCGATGAACTGCTTTGGGATTGATGCAGACAAAATCGAACTGCTGGATGGCTTCGAAAGTTTCATCTACGAATATTCCTACCAAGAGAGAGATTTCATATTGCGAATAGGCCACAGCTTGAGACGTTCTCCCGAACTCATTGCTGGAGAAGTAGATTGGATCAATTACTTGGCCGAGGGTGGCGCCTCGGTATCGAGGGCAATCTACTCCCAGAGAGGAGCCTTGGTCGAGGCCATTGACGATGGGCAGGGTGGGCAATTCCTGGCAACAGCCTTCGTCAAGGCACAGGGGGTGCCTTCATGGGAAATCGACTGGACAGCGGCCTTCGTTGAACATTACGGGCAGGTCATCGGTCGCATCCACGCCCTGACAAAAGACTACATCCCAACTGATCCTTCCTGGCGTCGTCCAGAATGGAATTCACACGGAAACCTGGATCTCGAAGATTGGTTACCCCCCTCGGAATCAGCAGCCCTCTCAAAATTCCAGGAACTGATGCCCCATTTCAATTCGCTCCCTAAAGACCGCGATGGCTTTGGATTGATCCACCAGGATGCCCATGGGGCGAATTTCTATGTCTACGAAGGTCAAATCACACTCTTTGATTTTGATGATTGCGTCTACGGCTGGTTCATCTACGATATTGCCATGGTGTTGTTCTACGCTGCAATGTGGGAAAAAGACAAAACAGCGTTCACTTCGGATTTCATGGCCGACTTCTTGCGCGGCTACAAACGTGAGAATCAGCTAGACCCAAGATGGCTGAAAGAGTTGCCTTATTTTCTCAAACTGCGCGAAATCGACCTTTACGCAGTGATCCACCGCAGCATGGATGTGGAAAACCTGGACGACCCCTGGTGCCAGGGGTATATGAGTGGGCGCAAAGAGAAAATCGAGAACGGCGAACCCTACATCGAGTTTGAATGGAACTCCCTGGCTAAGTATTTGTAACCCCAATATACCTGCTCCATATTTCGGTCACAAGAATCGTTCCATATCGAAGCGTTTCGATTCTTGACAAGTGAAAGAAAAAGCATATAATTAGTGCAGATCAGTTTGTATTACAAATCGATATTCATTACAAACTGACTGAGGAGTACCACTATGTCCATCAATCTTGACTTGAAAGAAATCGAACGCAGAGCCAATTATGCCGCCTTCCAAGACGGCTTGACTGAAATGTTTATGGGGCTGTTCTTGTTCTTCTATGGCGGGTCACTGGCAACTAAATCCTTACCCGCAGGCATCGCTTTCATCCTTGTAACTGTTTTCTTCAGCAGATCATTGATAGAACGGATTAAGAAGCGCTATATCTACCCCCGCACAGGCTATGTAAAACTACCCGAAGATCCCCATGCCACTGCAAAAGGGATCGGTATTTCCGCTGTTATCATGATCGTCGTTCTGTTAGCTGTGATGGGAATCTCGATGGCCGTTCTGGGGCAAAACCCGGGGATGAACTTCTTCCTGACCTATATCGTTCCCCCTGCCAGTGGGTTTATGCTGGCAATTGGCCCATTTTGGTTAGGGCAAACCTATGGTCTGAAACGGGGTTATTTTTGGGCGGCGTTTTTCATTATCGGGGGAATCGCCATACCGGTTTTCAGCATCGCCTCTGGCTATGAAGCGGTTGGCTTGCTGTGCACAGTTGTCGGGCTGATCACACTAGTGACAGGAAGCATTATGTTTGCACTGTTCATTCGCAATAATCCCCCACAAACTATCGAAGCTGAGGATATGCCCCATGCCTGATCCTGCCAACGAAGAACTCCAACCCCTGGCTGAGATCGACAAGCTGATCCACGAACCAGCCCGCTTGATGATCTTAGCCACACTGCACGTCGTCGAGAGCGCTGATTTCCTCTTCGTCGAGCGCCAGACAGGGCTGACGCGCGGCAATCTTTCTTCGCACATGAGTAAGCTGGAAAATGCAGGATATATCGATATCACCAAGGAATTTGTCGATAAGATTCCCCGTACGCTTTTGAGAATTTCTGATAGAGGACGAGAAGCTTTATTAGTTTATATTGAGCGTATGCAGCAAGTAATAGATGCTGTTAGGGTAGAGAACGAATAAGGTTTATCGAGTCAGTATCAACCAGAGATGAATGGGATGAATACAGGTTTTATGTGGCAGTCAAAACTTACTGAACAGCCAATCGTGCAATAGTTATTTACTACACGCCCCCCGGCCCCCAATTCTGGGGGAGATTATTTCCCCCCAAAAAGTGGGGGAGGGAGCATAGCGTTCAAAATCCTTTAGATCAGCACATAACCACAGATTGTATTTCTACCCGTGTTTATCTCTGTTCATCTGTGGTTTCTTCCCGAAATAATTATATGCTGATTAACAAATGAAGCCTGGGGAGTGTCAACATTCTTGGCCTGCAACCACTCTGCCGCAATGGGTGGCGCCTTGACAAGCATTTTCCTTAGTTGATCAATGACCTCTGGCATGCAACCCTGACGTTCTGCCCAAGGGATGATCCGGTGTTGTTTGATAATCGATTCGCTGTGTTCCACAACCAGATCGGCACCTTCGAACATCTCCACCCAATCAGCGTGGTTATATGCCCAATTATGACTGGGATCGCGCAGGCGTTCGAAGTCGTTGACATAGCGCGCTGAGATATCATCTCCTGGCATCAATTGATCCTGTACCAGGAGCAAGCCGCCAGACTTGAGGGTGCGCGCCGCATCTCTGACGAAACGAGAACAGTCCGGGAAATGGTGGGCAGCAATGCGGCAGGTGACCAGATCAAAGTACCCACCTGGGAGTGGAAGGGTCTCGGCATCAGCAGCCAGGAATCTAACGTTGAGCATGCCTTGTCCAGTGATGAATTCTCGTGCAGCTTCCAACATCCTTGGGGTGATATCAGCAGCAAATACCGTTTTGACATGAGACGCAAATTTGAGCGCGGTATGCCCTCCCCCGGTGGCGATATCCAGCACAATCCAATCCCTATTTGGTCGAGCGACATCTAACATGCGCTCCAATCCAAAGCCCTTGGCGTGCGTCTGGCTGGTTACATAATCCTTAGCAAAGCGACCAAATCGTTCTTGTGAGAGAGATCGGGGATTACTTGACATTGACCATCACCAAGCCAGCAATACACATCAGGAGGCCCACATAATTCATCATTGACAATTTCTCGCTAAATAACAGGATTCCCAACGGTACCAGCAGAACTGTCACAGCCACATTTACAACGATGGCAGCAATGCTTATATTCCATCCGGCGCGATAAACCAAGATAAAGCCCATTTCGAGACCTACTAAAGCGAAAGCCAAGCCGATACTGGCCCAATTCAGTTGTTTCAGTCCCTCAGCAAGATTTGATTTGAGCGGGATGAAGAACAACAAAATAACGCACAAGATAATTGCGGTCGAATACGTCACGATCAGCGAAAGGGCTGGATTGGCATCCGCAGGAGTGAACTTGATGGTGATGTGATAGAGTATTGTCGAGCATACTGCTACTAAGATAGATGAATAGAAAAGTGACATGGAATGGCCTTTCAAAAGATATTCTCGGATCGAAGCATCAAAAAGAACAAGGGAATCACGGGGGCAAATAGGATCACCAGCGAGCCATACGCCAGAGGATGAGCCGACCAGGCTCCGCTGGGTATGGTTCCAACAGCAAAGAGCACGGCAGAAGCCATTGCAATGGTCATGGAAATGATTCCTAACAGAGGCTGGTCTTGCTTTCGAATAATCGCCTGAAAAACAAAGATCAAAGCTATAATGATCGCTACAGCATCGACCACCCCCATACCCACCAGGAAAGGTATTGCTTGGGCCGACCAGCCCCCTGGAGGCGAAGGCGCAGGGAAAGGCATCTCACCAGTTTGAAGGATGATAAAGCCTGCCCGCAGCAGGGTGATCATGTGAAGGCTTTGTAGCACTCCATAATAAATTGTCAGTAAACGGGTGAATGAGTTTCTTTTCATCGAATAAGCGAAAATGAATTTTCTGCTGAAAAACCAAGTCCGTCGCTTTGCGTGCCCTCCGGGCAAAACGGACTTCTTGTCTCAGCAGAGATTTCAATCTCTGATGGGTTCGAAATATTCATTATGAAACCTCACAGTTGATTACTATATCAGCAAGATTATCTTCAGAATTCAATCCGCCCAAACGTTTTCAGCGCAATCAGCGTTTCCAAGGTCAACACTCCCCGCCACTCACGTTTGGCGACTGCCCAATCTTCAGGGTATTCACTCCACGCCCAGATGACATCCCAGTAGCCCTCCGGAGCTTGCATTTCGATCAAATAATCAAGATGTGAAGGAAGACAATCACGCAACATTGCAGCGGTGATCGATGCCGGTGTAGGGGCTATTTTCAAGGGTGGGGCGCAGTAACCCATCCACTGCTTAGGGTCTCGCGTTACGATGGTATCAGCCAATTCCCGCACGCGAGAGATCAGCCACATCTGGTCCTCTGACAACCCAGGGGACTCCGCTAAACGCCGGGCGTATATCAAGGCATCACCGCCCCCAGCAAATCGATCAGCTGGCATGGTCCTTATATCTGCCAGAGTTGCTGCAGTGACTTCGGCCAACCAGTCCTTAGGGACAAGTTCAGCATAGTGATGCAAGTACGCCAGAATCCCAGCCCGGGGGATAACCAGGTAATCATCAAAGGTGCGTGCGAGTGAACCATCTTCGTCATGCCACCAGGGTGCGTGAGGATAGTCGTTGGCATCTGCGGGAATGACCCGCCAGACCTGGGTCTCAGGATCGAAGGTTTGCAGCAGATATTCCACTGCACTTATCACCACAGGGTGATCTGCCGGCGTATCCAGCTCGGCCAGAATGCGCAAGCCAATTTCAGTACACAGGGCCGAAGAGGTGGGTGTGCGCAGATCCGGTTCGAGGGCATTCCCAAAGCCGCCATCGGGATTTTGGAATGCTGCGAGCTGTGTCAAAACTTCATCGACGGCACCCACGCCAAATTCCAGTTCGAACAGCCCGCCTTCGAGGGGACGTCCCTGGGATTGGATGAATTTTTGGGCCCTGGCAAATGCTTCTTTGGTCAGTTTTACCATATGATCTCCAGTAAGATTTTACTCTTAACTTGACATATGAACAAAAATATTATAAAATATGAACTTAAGGTTCATATATGCTGATATCCGATTGGTCACAAATTCACGTCCATATTTTGCAGTTCGAGCAGGAAGGGTTGGTCACACGCACCTTTCGACGACTCGATCCCGGACGGCAGCAGGCAGTCATCCATGCCATCCTGGAGGAAGCCAGCGAAAAAGGGCCCACCTCCCTCAATATCAAAGAGGTCGCTCGTCGGGCTGAGGTATCTGTAGGATCACTATACCAGTATTTTGGCAATCGCGAGGGATTACTCGAGTTCACCACAGCCTTGAGCGTACGCTATCTGGTAGATTTGTTCAGTCAATTCACCCCCATGCTGTCGGCACTTCCGCTCGAAGAAGGCCTGCGCTACTATATTCTGGGCGGCGTCGAATGGAGTCAAACCGAAGCCGGATTGGCGCGTTTCTTTGGGCGCGCAGCCTACCAGGGAGATCCAGCGCTTTCTGAGAGCATCGTCCGGCCAATTGCTGAGGCCATGCGCGCTGTTGTAGAAAGTATCCTGATCCAAGCAAGAGAGCGCGGTGAAATCCGCTCCGATGTGGATTTTGAAGCGACCATCAGGGTGATCAATACCTTGATGATCGCCGTCGGAGATGCGCTGCTGTTCCCCTTCATCAATGACTATTTCCAGATCACGGATGCTGCTATGCCCCAGGAACGCGTCGTCGATGCCATGGTCGAGATGATCTTGAATGGCATCGGGTAAACCGAAAGGAAGTCTATCATGCCACCAGCTTTAGCTCGCTTTTTTTGGTTTTTGAATAAATTTTTTATGGTGCCCCTATTTCGCCTGGGGTTGGGGCCTTTCATCGGCAACCCATTTACCGGATATATCATGGTGATGAAAGTCATCGGCCGTAAGAGTGGGAAGACATATTATGTTCCGGTGAACTACGCGATCAAGGACGGAAACGTGTATTGCATTTCAGGAGGCCGCAGATCTTCGGACTGGTTTCGCAACCTGATGGCCAAACCTGAGGTCGAGTTGATTCTGCCAGGTGGCGCGATCTACGCCCGGTCTGAGGAGGCGACCGACCCCGGCAAAAAACTGATTGTGTCCCGCCAGTTACTCAAGAATGCCGGTTTCGCGGGCTTTTTCGAAGGCTACAACCCTCACAAGATCAGCGATGAAGACTTAAGAGACAAGGTCGAGGATTTGCCCCTGCTGCGCTTCACACCCATCGGCATTGGCAACGGAGCCTCGGACCCTGCTGGATGGGCCTGGATTTTAGTTTTTGTGACTTCGATTGCCATTATCTGGGGATTGGTGTATCTGCTATGAACTACACAACAAATCTTTTGCTAGCTGGAAGCATCTTCATCGTTTCTTCGGTTTTCTCCATTTGGATTTTACGAAGGCAATATTGGCTGAACGGCAAACTAAACTGGTTCGGAACGCTTATTCACATCACTGTATATGGTTTTCACGCCATGTTCAGCTGCGTGATTGCCTGGGATGCTGAAGTTTCATTCCCCCCGAGGGGTCCAGGTGGAATCATCGGTGTGACTTTAATGCTCATCGGATTTACGATGACGATCTACGCAATGGATCTGTTTCGCACCTTCTCACGCTGGTTAGGAAGCAGTACACCGGGGCTGAAAACAGGTGGGCTGTATCGCTGGAGCCGAAACCCGCAGTTTATTGGATATGGGTTACTCTATCTGGGATTCTTTATTGCCTGGTGGACCCCTCTTGCATGGCTGGGTATGCTCACCTGCATCTTATTATTGTATTCCATAGCCCGTGTGGAAGAAGAACACCTGGAACGAGTTTATGGAGACGAGTACCGAGAATTTTTTGCGCGTGTGCCGCGCTTCATTGGTGTACCCAAACATTAACTCAGAAGCTAAACTTCTTGCGAAGCACTCCGTAAGGAGCAGAGAAGTGTAGCTTCTATTTCTGTCCGAAAGGAACTATGACTCACATTGTCTTAGAAACCCATCAGCTTAAAAAATCGTTTGGCTCCCTAATCGCGGTTGATGACCTGAGTCTGGAAATCTACCAGGGCGAGGTTTTTGGCCTGCTTGGTCCCAATGGAGCAGGCAAGACCACTTCGATCAGCATGATGTGCGGCCTGTTGGAACCAGACTCAGGTCATGTCAGTATCCACGGGTTGCCTGTTCATGGGGGACAAGTCGAGGCCTTCACCCGGGTGGGGATGTGCCCCCAGGAGACGATCCTCTGGGATAAGTTGACCTGCCTCGAGCAGCTAGAATTCATCGGCGAGATGTACGCAGTGCCGCGCAAAGTAGCTCTTCAGCGCGGGAGCGAATTGCTAGCACTTCTGGGGTTGAACGAGAAACGGGACAAACTCGCTTCGACGCTCTCCGGGGGCATGAAGCGGCGGCTCAACCTGGCTTTGGCATTGGTACACGACCCGGAGATCCTGGTGCTCGATGAGCCCGAAGCCGGGCTCGACCCGCAGAGTCGGGTGCTGGTGCGGGATTACATCCGCTCATTAGCACAAGAGAAAACCATCATCCTGACCACTCACAATATGGATGAGGCTGAGCGCATGGCCGACCGGGTGGCAATCATCGATCATGGAAAGCTGCTTGTCGTGGATACGCCAGAAGAACTGAAACGCACCATCGGCGAGGGCGATGTGCTCGAGTTGGAGATCAAGGAAATCACACTGGAGCAGGCGATGAAGGCAATCGAAGTGGTGCTACCCAAAATGTCACTGCAAGCGCAGCGAAGCAATCTACAGCTTGATGAGCAGGAGACTGCTTCGTCGCCACGCAGTGACACGATTTCATTTCGAGGAAAAAACATCGCTGATAATCTGCCTAGCATCATCAATGCCATCCAACATGCTGGGGGAAGTGTCGGTGAAATCCACCTGCGGGCCAACACGCTCGAGGATGTCTTCATTGCCCTGACCGGGCGGAGGTTACGAGAATGAGATTCTGGAGTGTACTGCGCAAATGCGCCCGCGAGCAAAAACGTGACCTGTGGCTCCTGGGACTTAGCCTAGCCTTTGCGCCGCTGTTTGTCTTCATTTACTGGATGTTCACCGGGGGCAATGTCACCACATCATACGGCGTCTTGGTGATTAACCATGATGCGGGTACAACCCTCTCGGACGGGACCACGCTGAACGCCGGAGAAGAGGCCATCACTGCGATGGGAGAATTGACCTTCAAAGATGGCAGCCCCATTTTGAGAGTCAAATCCATCACAGACCGTCCTGCAGGAGAGAAAAGTTTGCGGGATCGAGATGCGACTGTCTTGATCATCATCCCCCCGGATTTCTCGCAGGTGATTGCCGACGCTCAAAGTGGGCAAACCCCCACAACCACGCTCGAATTCGTCGGCGACCTGACCAATCCCTATTACACGGTGGCTGCAGTGATGGCCATTACCGCCATGGATAGTTACAGCGTCGCTATGACGGGCGAATACCGGGCAATCGAGTTGCTCGAGACCGCCTTGGGCGGTTCTGCTGCTCGCACCGAATTCGAAATCTATATTCCCGGTCTATTCGTGTTCGCCGTAATCCTGATCATGTTCCAGGCCTCCATGATGGTCGCCAGGGATATCGAAACCGGCAGCCTGAAGCGCTTGAAGATCACTCGCTTGACCGCCTTTGAATACCTGAGCGGCACTACGACCTGGTTGGTGCTGATTGCCATCGTGACAGTCTTGATCACCTTCGCCACGGCTGTGGCCTTGGGCTTTCGCAGCCAGGGAGCCCTGTGGATCGCCATCCTCGTCGGGATCATCACCAGCTTATCGATCATCGGCGTGGGCATGATCGTAGCCAGTTTTTCAAAGACCGTATCTCAGGCCTTCGTGATCGCCAATTTCCCCTTTGGCTTCTTCATGTTCTTGAGTGGGGCGGCCTTTCCGGTGCCCATGGGGACGCTGCTCACTATCGCAGGGCGGGATATCAGCGTTGTGGATATCCTGCCACCGACGCATGCCGTGGCAGCCTTGAACAAGGTCTTCACCCTTGGGGTTGGGCTGAGTGGTGTGATTTATGAGTTATCTGCCCTGAGCGTTCTCTCAGTGATATACTTTGGCATCGGGGTGTGGCTGTTCAGAAAGATGCACTTGAACTGAACGAAAAACTCTCTAGGAATCGCCGGGGTGGCTCCCAGATTTTTGGGTTTTGGGGGGGGGGGGGGGGGGGGCGGGGCGCGCCGCCCGCGAGGCGCGCCCCCCGG
>CAZUSV010000010.1:0-36518 GCA_964622645.1 uncultured Anaerolineales bacterium | reverse complement strand
AATGAGGCACTTTAACTCAACTAAAAACTCTCTCGTAATCGCGGGGGGGCCGCCCTGATTTGGGGGTATGCGGCGTGCTCCGCACGCCGCATACCCCAAAATCTGGACATTACCACGGGAAATCCTAGAGACCCGAACGAAAGCGTTTTCAGGTTATTGCTTGATAGAGTAAGATTTCTGCCTGATCATCCCTAGGTAGATTTATGAAAGACATATCGATAAAAGGCGCACGCGTACATAACCTCAAAGGTTTCGACATCTCCATCCCAAAAAACACGCTGGTGGTAGCAACCGGCGTCAGTGGATCAGGCAAATCCAGCCTGGTGTTCGATATCATCTTCGAGGAAGGACGCCGGCAATACCTGCAATCTTTGGGCATTCTCTCAAGAATTGATGATCAGGACAAGTTCGACAGCATATCAGGCATTGGCCCTGCAATCGCCGTCCAGCAGAATATAATCCGTCAGACCAACCCCCGTTCAACGGTAGGCTCAAGAACCCAAATTTTGAACCTTCTGGGCGTTCTTTATGCCGGAGAAGGCCAGATTTCCTGTTCCTCATGTGGGATACCTGTTGACGATAAGCTGACCTGCGATAAATGCGGCTATACGGAAGAACGCCTGGGGGCAACTTATTTTTCATATAACCATCCCAATGGCATGTGCATTAAGTGCTCTGGACGGGGGGGATACTTTGAAATCGATCTGGAAAAACTGGTTCCAGATGAGAGCACGACTCTCCAACGGGTTTTTGACAGCGTTGGCGTAACACCCGGTTATATGAAATTACTCCACAGGCAATTTGGAGATTACTTTAATACGCCTTTCTTTCAAATCCCTGATGAAGTGAAAGAAGAGATCATCTACGGTCATTATGTCGACTCTAACTTTCAAAAACGCAGCTATTGCCTGACCAGGATCTTTCAAAGTCGTCTTCATAAATTTGGTGAAGATCCCAGCAGGATTTACACCTGGTCGATATGCTCTGAATGCCATGGATTCCGGGTCGGAGAAGAAGCGCGCAATGTACATCTGAATGGGGTACACATCGGGGAATTGGGGAAGATGACGGTTGCTGAAATGGGGGAATTCTTGGGAGCCCTGTCAGGTCAAAATTCATTAATCCCATTTAGTGAAAATCTGCTACAAGATATTCTGCGCAAAACGAATTCCTTGATTAAGTCCCGTCTGGGCTATCTATCCCTATACAGGGAGATGCCTTCATTGAGCGGCGGAGAAATCCAACGAATCTTTCTGAATTCCCATCTGGATTCACAGATGGATTCCCTGATCTATATCCTCGATGAACCAACTGTGGGTCTGCATGAATCTGAAAAAGTCGAACTTCTCAAATCGATCCATGCCCTTAAGGATTTGGGAAATACTGTGATCGTCGTGGAGCATGACAGGAATACCATCGAAATGGCTGAAGAGATCATCGACATGGGGCCGAAAGCCGGTATCGAAGGTGGACAGATCATTTACCAGGGTGACCTATCGGGTCTGCTGCAGTGCGATGCATCGATAACCGGTCAGTATCTTTCAGGCAAAACCGCCATACCCGCCCGGGATAAAGTTAGTCTCAGTAAAGCAACCCCACGCCTCACAGTCCGGCATGCCAGAACGAACAATCTCAAGGATATAACTGTATCCTTCCCCTTGGGAGTCCTGGTCGGGGTTGCTGGTGTATCTGGCAGTGGAAAGAGCTCGCTGGTATCAGATACGCTGATGCCTCTGCTCAGAGGGAAATATCAGGGTCAGTGGCAGAGCGCTGAAAGGGATCTTGAAGAAAATGAAATCGATGACCAGGCCGAATCAGCAGTCGTTGAAACCGTCGCCGAAACTTTGGAAGGTGTAGAGCATATCTCTGGCTACGCCGAAGTCTCCCAAGCGCCCATCGGCAGAAATATCAATTCTACACCTGTTTCTTATATCGGCATCTGGGACAAAATACGCAAACTGTACGCCAAACAACCGGGGGCGATACAGCAGGAATTATCTGCGGGGCATTTTTCCTTCAATTCCAAAGGTGCTTGCACTGTGTGCGGCGGCAGCGGTCGCCAAAAGATATGGTTGGGTGGGAATATAAATATCTACCATACCTGCAAGCAATGCCATGGGAAAAGGTATACTGACGAAGCTTTGTCTGTCCGATACAAAGACAAAAATATCTTTGATATCCTTGAAAGGAGCGTTTCAGAAGCAGCGACTTTCTTTGAGGATAAACCAGGAATTATTTCTACATTGAAAGTAATGCAACGGATTGGCATGGGATACATCAAACTTGGTCAACCCACGCCAACTCTAAGTGGCGGTGAAGCCCAAAGGATCAAGCTTGCCAAAGAAATCGGCAGACGAAGAAGAGGCAACATTCTGTATGTGTTGGACGAACCCACCACAGGCCTCAGCCTATACGACACCGCAAAGCTCATTCAACTCTTAGATGAGCTGATTGCAAAAGGCAACTCGGTAATCGTCATCGAGCATGATCCAGTCGTTCTTGGGTCCTGTGACTGGATTATCGAACTGGGTCCAGGAGGCGGGGCAGAAGGAGGTAGGATCATTGCCCAGGGTTCCCCCCAAGATTTGAAACACAATCCGTTATCCGTGACAGGCAAATTTCTGTTAGCGAAGTAATTGATTAGTCTGTAAAATAAGTTTTTCAAATACTCGCTCTGACCGGTCTGGCCATCGGCCCGCCTACGGCGAGACCGAGTCACTCCGGCACGGTCTGGAGACCGGCCTAAGCCAAGATAGGATTACTTTCAGTTACTTTAGTTTACAATGAATTGAATTTAACCATGGTGCAAACTCCTCGATGAGTAATCCAACCGGTATAAGAGACTACTGGCCAACCCAGGGATGGCGGACTGCAGACCCGGCATTCGTAGGCATAGATCCGGAAATGCTTACAGATCTTGAGCAATTGATCAAGTCCCAATTTAGAAATATCAACGGTATTGTTATCGTCAGAAAGGGGCACATCGCTTTTGAAAGTTATTACAACGGCTATAGCGCTCTTGATACCCATAATGTCGCCTCGGTGACAAAAAGTGTCACATCTGCGCTGATTGGCATTGCCATCGATGCAGGCAATATCAACAGCGTAGACCAGAAAGTGCTGGAATTCTTCCCTGAATATGTTCCCAGTGCAAATGAATTCCAGAAACGCGCCATAACCATAAGACATCTGCTTACGATGACGGCACCCTTTGCCTGGAAAACAACCGATAGAATAGGTTTTGAACCTCTGGACAGACTGCGCAGGCAACGAGACTGGGTACAATACATTCTGAGCCTGCTGGGTCGAAGTGGGCAGCTAGGGAAATTCCAGTACAGCACTGCCGGTGCGCACCTGCTTTCAGCCATCATCACCCGTAGCACTGGAATGTGTGCGCGTGAGTTTGCCAATCAGCGCTTATTCAAACCCCTTGGAATGAGAGAAATCCCTGATCACGAAATGGATTCATTTCAACTTGATGATGTGTTCGGCAAAAATGTAAGCGGATGGATCAAAGACCCTCAAGGCAACACCACTGGAGGCTGGGGTCTGACCATTACCCCCAGGGATATGGCCCGTTTCGGATTTCTATATCTGAACCGCGGTGTTTGGGATGACAAACAGGTTATTTCTGAGGCATGGATTGATGAGTCGACGGCGCCAAATGCCAACAATTATGGCTATCTATGGTGGCTTAGGGAAGAGGGCAGCATCCATATATACTCGGCATTAGGCTCTGGCGGCAGTGTAATATGTTGTATTCCGAAAAAAGACCTGGTAGTCGCCATCGCCTCGAAAATCATCAGAAAGCCGCGCGAGCGCTGGTTGCTCTTTGAGCGCTGCATATTACCTGCCATAAAAGATTAAGTGGACAATGGGCAGATGGAAATCATCCTGAAACTACTTTATGGCTAGATTCCAGGCCTCAACAAATGCCTTTACCGAGGGATACCTTTGGGCGCGGTCAGGATCTACGGCGCGCCTGATTGCCGCTTTTATGGCTTCACTGCCCCTGAGTCTCTCGATCGACCCACTTCCCAACAACTCAACAACTGTCCGACCCAAAGTAAAGACATTCGTAACCTGGTCGATTTGACTCCCCTTCACGTACTCTTCCGGTGCCATGAACCTTCGTGATCCTGGTAAACGCTCCATATCCAATGCAAATTGCCCAAGTCGATATTCATCCAGATCGATCACCGAGGTATACTCCGTTTCGAAGTCGTACATAATGCAACCATCGTAGAAATCCACGGCGATAAAACCTTCTTCTGCCAAAAGGAGATGCAAATCGAAGATCGTATCCAGGGCGGTCAGGATTTTTTCCACAGGCAAATTGCGGAAACGATAGTGGGGGGATCCAGGGTTATTGCGGCCTTGCTGCCCTCGGTGCGTGATGTAGTCATAGAGTACCTCTCCAGGCAACCAATCATATATCAGAGCCAATCCTTCAGGACATGAAACCACATTATGGATGTTAGCCAGGGCTTGATGCTGTACCTGGTTGTGCAGAGTCTCTGCTCGTTGTAGAGATTCAATTCCCTGGGGTTGCTTAGAATATTTCACAAACCATTTCTTTCCCCCACTCTCCACGCCATAAGAGATGCATCCAGAATCCTGCCAGCGGAAAACCCGAAAAATCTCCCCTTTCTGTTCCAGGTAAGTTTCGATTTCGCAATCAATGCTGGGGGTTTCTATCAATGTTGGGGACATAGGCACAACCGTCTTATGATGGTATGAATTACGGCTTTGAAATCGTCAAAAAGAGTGTAGCACAAAATAATCGTGACTACTCAGCCACAGAACGGATTTGTCCAGAAAAAGGGTGTGCACAGTGCATCGGCGGCAGCTTCGGGTGTGGATGGATCATAATCGTCGAGAATGTTAATTATTGTTGGGGGGATTTCCTTGTTCATTAGCATATTTTTCCTGTCAAGTCACTTTGATGGCAGCGACAATGCAAAATCAACGCCTTTCCTTACCCACTCAGCCAAAGCCTGATCTGACTGGTACCCGTTCCCAGTGACCACCACCCAGCCGGTCATAGGTCTTCCGGTCATATCGAAGGGCTTGGTATCAGGATGGTCGAGGGCTTCCTGGTACGCATCCGGCCCAACCCGCACGATCAAGTCATCTTTGTTGACGCGCAGGCCATGTTACCCTGCACCATGAAGCCAATACCGCCGAACATCTTCTTTTCAACCAAGTCCGGGGTAGTGATCAAAGCTTCCCGCATGCGTTGGGCTAATTCTTCGCTGTATGCCATTACATTTCTCCTTTGCCAACCAATATTACATTTTCATCACGAATAACTACGAATGGCACCAATCACACGAATGATCTAGGGTTGAAGCCTGTAACCACACCATTCATGCCATTCGAAATATTCGGTCAATTCGTGATAATTTCCAATTACGAAGCGCGCCTTCTGCGTTAGCAAACTAACTAACGATCAATTCTTCAAGTGAGCGCTTAGGAACGTGGTGCACGCCATCTTTATCGCGCCAGTATTTGATGTCGCCATCCTTGCCGAGGGGATCGATGACCACGGTCTCTTGCGGCTTTCCTAAAGCCAGCACCAGCAGAATGAGCAGGTTTTCTGGCAATCCCAATGATTCCATCAATTCATTCCGGCGATCAACCGAAGCGATCATACAACCCCCCAGTCCCTTCTCAACTGCCCCCAGCATAATGCTCTGGGCGGCAATGCCATGGTCGCAGCCGAAGCTCTGCTTGATGTTCTTATCCCCCAAGATGATGATATAACCCGATGGACGCTCACCTTCCTCAGGACCTGGCCAATCCTTGAGATACCCTGCCCATCCTAAGTGAGAGAAAATCATCGCGTTCATCTCTGGGGTGTGGGAGAGAAAGAACTTCAACGGCTGTAGATTGGCTCCCGAAGCTGAATGTCGAGCCAAATCCACCAACTCGACGAGCGTTTGGCGGTCAATGGTGTGATCCCCATAAAAACGGCGATAGCTGCGATTCTTCAATACAAGTTCTTTAATATTCATCTTTTCTCCTCAATCGCTCTCGTGTTTGCAAAGTCTCAATGCATAACGCCCGTGTAATTGGGGTGTGTGGGGTGCCGTGCACCCCACACACCCCTATTCCTCGGAAATTCCTATCGAATTGCGAAAATCTTAAGGCTCATACCAACCCACCAGAGATGGCGATTCAGGATCGTGGGATTCATAATTCAGTTTGGATCGCTCGAAGTTCGCTGTGGCGTAGCAATACTGGCAACCAAATACACAGGTATCGTACATACCAATATCCTTGCTGATCACGCATCCGCAAGCTTTGCGCTGACCGGGATCTTTTTTGTGCCCGACTTCGATGCCAAAGGTGGCCTCAACATAATCGTCATCAACGCACTTCCCCGGCAGGATACCATATGCCTGTAGATCACGCTCCTCGGAGCAGGAATAGATTTCCATGGCGTTTGCCCGGGCAGTCTGGGAGATGGTGTTCATCAAAGCATCGTAGCGCGGGCTGGATTGACCATCATGATCCGACAAGTCGATGCCAACGCCCTGCTGGTTGAGCTTATCAATGCGTGCCCGGAATTTGTTATACATGTCCATCACACTGATCACAGAGCGATGGGTATGTCCACGTAGAGCCTCGGCAATACGAGTGTAATTCTCTGTGTGGAACCGCGCCCCAGTGAGATTACTGAAAACAATAGGATCGTACCGCCAGATCACCCGTTGAGGCCCAATGCGATTGACTAATTCTCGAAAAGTACTAATGGCAGTCTGGCGATGGGGACTTTTATTATCGATCTCGCCAGGATAGCCTAACAAGGTGTATTGGAAATAACATCGCAATCCACGTCGGTCAAGCTCAGCGAGGTATGGAAATAGCGGCCTGGGGTTGCGCGTCCAGAATACGATCACCTCCACATCTTCGGGCTGAAGGGAGACACGCGCAATCTGCTCACGGTTATAGGGATTAGGCACCGTGCAGTAACCAGCTCGAACACGGTTGATGAACCACTTGGCATAAAAGGCGGGGATATCGGTACGTCGGCTGGCGCTGATGATCAAAGAAGAATCCTCAACTGAAATAAGGGGGGTGGGGCGTGCGAAACATGCCCCACCCCCCTTATTTCAGTTTATCCCATCCCCCCAATAATCAGGTATCTAACTTTTTTGTCGCTGAAAAGTCTCAACAGATCGGTGAAGTCGGAGTTGACGAACATCAATACCCTTCATTTTGCTAGCCAGCACAATTAATTCCCACGCTGCTTCAAACCTTGCCTTGGAAGTCTGAGATTGCCAGAACATTAGGTCGAATGATCGATCAAGTTCCTCTATTCTTCCTCTACGCTCAACAATTCCTGTTTTCATCGTGACCTAATTATAGCATTTCAGGAGTCAACTTCACAAAACGCTAATCTTGCTCTACCGGCGGCGCGGCAGGACCATAATCCAGCACTTCACGCGGCGTGGAACCGCCAGTTGCCCCGCCGATGATGCCATTCTCTTCCATGAGGTCAATCAGCCGTGCGGCGCGGGTGTAGCCAATGCGCAATCCGCGCTGTAGCATGGAGATCGAGGCGCGTCCTTGGCGCCTGACCATATCGACGGCTTCATCGTACAGGGGATCGCGGTCCTCTTCGGGTTTGAGGTTCTCTTTATCCCAGAACTCCATCTGCTTGAGGGGGATGTTGCGAGGGATGCCATCAGGATGGCCGCCCGCAGCCGTGGCAACAGAAGTGGGTGGTACATACCCATGCTGATCGCGCCAGTACTGCACAATACGCAGAATCTCGAAATCTGAGACGAAAACGCCCTGCATGCGCACCGGTGCCGGGGCATCGGGAGCCTGGAAGAGCATATCACCGCGACCGAGCAATCGCTCCGCGCCAGGCTGATCCAGGATCACGCGGCTGTCTGTACCGGATGCCGTGGCGAAGGCGATGCGAGCAGGGAAGTTGGCTTTGATCAGGCCAGTGACCACATCCACCGAGGGGCGCTGAGTGGAGATGACCATGTGAATGCCGGTGGCACGTGCCAACTGCGCCATACGAGTGATGGTGCGTTCAGTTTCGTCGGGCGCCAACATCATCAAATCGGCCAATTCGTCGATGATCACGACCAGGTAAGGCAACTTACGCAATCCTTGAGATTCTGCACGGTCGTTGTAATCAACCAGGTTGCGGGCGCCCAGGTCAGCAAACTTCTCGTAGCGCTGATCCATCTCCCGCGTGACCCACTGTAAAGCGCCCACCACGCGCTCCAATTCGACCACCACGGGGGCCAACAAATGAGGGATACCATCATAGCCAGTCAGTTCGACGCGCTTCGGATCCACCATGATCAGACGCAACTCATCGGGCGTATTGTACATCAGGAAGCTGGCAACTATCGAGTTCACACACACCGACTTTCCTGAACCCGTTGTACCAGCAATCAGCAGGTGGGGCATGGCTGCCAAATCCGCAGCCAAGGCGTTGCCAGAAACATCCTGCCCCAGGGCAAAGCGCAAAGGCCGCCCTTCCAAACGTTTGAAGGCCTCGTTGGTAATGCCATCTCGCAAAGAGACCAGGGCGATCTCAGCGTTGGGGACTTCGATGCCCACAAAGCCCTTGCCAGGCACAGGGGCCTCCACACGGACGCGGGTTGCGGCCAGGGCCAAGGCCAGATCGTCAGCCAGCGCGGCGATCTTATTGACGCGCACGCGCTTGCGCCCGGCGCGCGACTCGATGAAATCTGGCTCGACGCCGAATTGGGTAATGGTGGGGCCGCGGTTGATCTCGACAACCCGGCCAGGTGCGCCAAAAGATTCCAGAGACTCTTCGATGATCTGAGCCCTTTGACGGTCGAACTCATCGTTGATGGGAACTTCGGAACTGGCATCTAGCGTGAAATCAATTGTGGGGAGTACCCACTCATGCGCAGGGATCACCTCTTCATCCAGGGCTGGAACAGCAGGAGGATCGTTGGGGACTGCTGCCACCTGAGGGGACACCTCACCCCGCGCAAGGGAGTCTGGTAATTCCTGCCGGGGAGGCCGGGCAAGCTTCTGAGATAGGGTGCGCCCCCCTTGAGTGAACATATCCAATCCCGAACGCATTGATGCGCCTAACGGTGACAGCCAGCGGAACAACTCCCAGACGGTCATATCGAAAGTGATCACCAAGGCCAGGATTAACCAGGCAATAAGGATCACGGCAGTTCCCCCCAAACCCAGCCACCTCTCTAGAAGATTGAAGAAGATTCCCCCTACTGAGCCACCTCCTGTACCCTCAGTGCCCAAGATTAAAAATCCTGTTCTGTTGAGCAGAATGACCAAGAACTGCAATCCCGTCAAAATACAGGCGAACAGCAAGAAAATACCCACAGCGCGCTCGAGGGAGAACTGGGGTAGTCGCTCGAAATTGCGCATGACCAACCACAATCCGACGAAGAACAGCGCCATGGGCAGCAAATATCCCCCCCAGCCAAAGAGGTCGGCCAAAAAATTGAGCCATCCCAACATCAACCCCCCTTTTGTGGCTGAGAACATCCCGATCAGGGTCAGCAACCCAACCAGGGCCATGATCAGGCCGGTGATATCGAGTTTGCGATCTAAAGAGAGACCACTACGACGGATCGATTTACTAGGCGTAGAACGGCCACTAGATCGCCCAGTCGATTTACGGGTGGTAGATCTGCGGCTTGATGACTTCCGACTAGTCGACTTTGGAGTGGTTTTTTTGCGTGTGCTGCGCTTGCGAGTGGAACTGCTCTTTTTTCGGGCCATGGAGGTTAGATATTGGATATTGAGTTTTGCGTAATGCGTAATGCGTATTGGGTATTGGGTATTAGATATTGGATATTGGCTGGTGGAAAGCCTCCGAATTATAGCACAAATGATCTGGTTTGAGCCGGGTGCATAAAAGGCTTGGGAGATGTGGGGGGTTGCGGTAGAATTGTCAGGCTTGGCTTCGGCAAACTGAAAGGATCACACCTTGTTCCAGATTACATTTCTCGGTACGTCAGCCTCTGCCCCTTCATATCATCGCGGCCTCTCCTCACAGGTAGTTCAACATAACGAATACCGTTTTCTGATCGATTGTGGTGAAGGAACCCAGCGACAGATCTTGCGCTCGGGGATGGGCTTCAAACGCCTGAATCGCATCTTGATCACCCATGGGCATTTGGATCATATATTGGGGTTAGGAGGATTGATCTCAACCCTGGCGCGCTGGGAAACGATGCAGGAGATTGAAATTCTGGGTGGCAGGCGTGCCCTAGAGCGCATCGATGATTTGCTGTTTGGTGTGGTTTTTCGGGGTGTGCGACCACCAATCGAGGTGAACTTGCGGGAAATCCAACCCGGGGTGATCTATGATGTTGATGATTTCAGCGTGACAGCATTTCCTGTCAGCCACCGCGGCGCTGATTCATTAGGCTACCTTTTCGAAGAAAAACCGCGTCGCCCTTTTCTAGCAGAGAAAGCTGAAGTGCTCAACATTCCGCCAGGGCCATGGAGGGGAGATCTAGTCAAAGGTAAAGCGATCACATTGCCCGATGGCCGGGAGATCAACCCAGATGATGTGCTAGGCCCTGTTCGACCCGGGACGCGTTTCGCACATGTCGGCGATGCTGGTCGAACTGACAATCTCATTGATGCAATTCGCCAGGTCGACGCGCTGGTGATCGAAGCTACGTATTTGAACGAAGAAGCTGACATGGCCAGGAAATTTGGACATCTTACCGCGTTAAAAGCTGCCGAGTTGGCTATTGAAGCAGATGTCCAGCACGTGATTCTGACGCATATCTCGCGTCGATACCGCGAGCGAGATGTCCTGGCGGAGGCGCGAGCAAAATTCCCGCATACCAATGTGGCGCGCGATTTCGACTGCTACCTAATCCGGCGGGGCGAATGTGAGAAGATAGAAGAGTAGAAATTGACGACGACCTAATCGCCTTCGTCTAATGTCTGTGCGGGAAACTCAATGGCGGTGAGTGGAAGATCGATTTCTTCCAGGAGATGCTGCACTAGAATCTGGACCCCTAACTCAGTGAAGTGTCTGTCCCGAGGCAAATACAATTCAGGATAATTTTCATAATCCATAAAGGGGAAAGGCTGAAAGCAATCAAGTTCTAACTGGTAACAATACCACTGGAAAAACCATGTGTTATGGTCGAGCACATCGCGTTGCTCAAGTTCCAAGAGATCGGGAACATAATACACATAGAAATTAGCATGGGGATGCTCAAGACGAATTTGATTGATATACAGCAGGGTTTTCTCAATCTCTTCATCTGTGAACTTTATCGGTTCATAGGTAACATCTTCCAGATGTATGAAATTCGCTGCTAGTGGTTTGAGCAACGACCACAAGGCAAACCTGTCCAATATTCCCTGCAAACCTGCGCGTTCGATCTCTTTGCCACGCTGTATCTCCAGGGGCAAATTGATGGGTTCTCCTCCAGGTTCATCAAACAATGGCTTGGCATATCCGATATAGTCATCACGTTCGAGAAAGGGGATATCGTTGTAAGGAAACAAGAAAACGATGATATCGGTAATCTCATATTCGTCAAAGTTCTGGCGAGCAGTGAGCAGGTATTGACCAGGAGAATAGCCACTCACCCCATAATTCAGCACCTGGAGTTCTATGCTCTGATCCAATACAGCTGCCAGTGATTTCTCGTAAGGCAAGTAATATCCCTCAACGAAGCTATCTCCCAGGAGAGCAAGCGAGGGCGCACTTCGTGATGCAGCCTGGTCAAGACCTGCCTGATCTGTAGGAAAGCCATCCTGGTTGTAATATAGATAGTGGCTGTACTCGGCACTAGATACAAATCCCACGTGGGAATTTTTGGTTGTCCACCCCAAGGTCTCGTCGAATGCGTATCTTTCCAAGCGGCCTTGCAGTGGGGTAATATGAAGAGCACGAGCAAAAAACTCAGCCAAAAGTAGCGAGATTATTATCCCCCCAAAGAATAATAATAGTTCTGCTGATTTATTGAATATTGATTTCATCTCTGGATAACATTGGGGATTGTGTATCGAATTGCCTCCCACATCCACACAACCCAATTGGAACTATATGAAGCGCTTTATTTCAGCGACAAGATCCCTTACTTGAAAAGGTTTCAAAATATATCCATCACAACCTGCATCGAAGGCTTTAAAGCGTTCATCCGGCAAGAGGTGTGCAGTGACAATTACAATGGGGATATCTTTCGTACCAACATCTTGCTTTAGCTTTTCGATCATCATCCACCCGTCCATAACGGGCATATCCAAATCCAAGACGATCAGATCGGGGTGTTCCCGACGCGTGACCGATAATCCTATCTCGCCATTTGCGGCAGTAAGCACATCATAATTCTCACGCTCCAGCAACAAGCGCAGAAGGGTGGTGTTATCAAAATCATCCTCAACAATTAGGATACGTTTGTTAGCCATTTCGTGGTGTTTTCTATCTACCTAGGTTGCCATGATGATCAAGCAAAGCGTTGCTCTTCCCAGACATCAGCTTCATTATGATAGCCAGCCTTTTCCCAAAACCCTTTGCGGTCCTCTTCAGTGAATTCTAATCCTCGCAACCATTTGGCTCCTTTCCAGAAGTAGGGGGTGGATAAATCCTCCCGTCCAGGGATGTAGCCAATCACACCTCGCAGAGGGTAGCCATGATCGGGAGTTATGGGTTCGCCATCAAAGTGGGTTGCCAGTAAAAAACTATCTTGCAAGACAATCTCCACAGGGAGGTTGGTGGTATAACCATATTCTGCATGTTGAATAACGTAGCCAGCCGTAGGGAGCAACTTGATAAATCCTTCATCGACTAAGGCACGTACGGAAACTCCTTCCCACAGGGTATCGAATTTACTCCAGCGTGTGACACAGTGGATATCCATTTTCAATTGGGTCTTTGGCAATTGATTGAATGAAGCCCAATCCCAGGAAATCTCCTCTTCGACCTGACCCCAAATGCGCAAATCCCAGGTAGCTGGATTGAACGTAGGTACCGGGCCATAGTGGAGCACCGGGAATTTTTGGGTCAATGATTGCCCATGGGGTAGTCGCCCCTCCTGGCGCACTCGTTCTTCGGCAGCTTTGCGGGATTTGATCGAATCGAACATCCATACCTCCAAAATTTCGCCCATTATATCAGGATTTCACGGAGACCCAGAGCAGAAACTGTCTGAAAAGACCCCAGGGATTTCCAGAAGAATGCTTTAGTAACTGAAACAACAGGTTGCGAAACACTTTTTCGAACTGAATGATGGACAAAATCCCTGGGATCTGGCTGGTAGAAATTACTATTCAGGCGCTTTCTTAGCTTTCTAAAGATCGAAGCTCTCCCCAGGCTTGAGGACATGGGCTTTGGCTTCGGTTTCATCCTCGACGCGTACAGCCCAAGCAAAGGGATCTTGCTCGATCAAAGGCCAGGTGTTGTAATGCACCGGGATGACATGCTTGGGTTGGATCATCTTGACAGCTTTCAGTGCGTCATCTGGTCCCATGGTGAAATTATCGCCAATGGGCAATACCGCCAGATCGATGCCTTCTTCGCCAATCAACTTCATGCTAGCAAAGAGCCCAGTATCACAGGCTAGATAGATTTTCTCGCCATCATTGGTAGTCAGCAACAACCCGGCCGGGTTACCACCATAAGAGCCATCAGGCAGACCAGAGCCATGCAGGGCATGGGTCAACTTGAGATAGCCGAAGGGGTGATTGAAGCCCCCGCCAATATGCTGAGGGTGAGTCTTTTCCAAACCCTGGGCACCAAGCCAGGTGGCAATCTCAAAATTGGAGATGGTCAGTGCTCCTGTGCGTTTGGCGATATCGACGGCATCGGCAATATGATCTCCATGTCCATGGCTGACGACGATGAAGTCGGCTTCTACTTCATCGGCGGTTGTGCTGGCAGACGGATTATCGGTGAAGTAAGGATCAATAAGAACCTTGTGCCCACCGGTTTCCAGACCAGAAGTTCCATGTCCATACCAGATATACGTTGTACTCATCAGATCCTCCTTTGGATAAATTCAAAATCATAATGATTTGATTAATGGTGTCACATTGCAGACAAGAAGCCCGAAAATAAGGGGGATTTTCGGAAGTCCTCGCGCATGTGACATTGTCGAATTAGGAATGAACTTTCAAGCGCGCTTTCAAACCCTCAATCGCTTCAACAGGTGTCGGATCGACGCCATAGGCCATTGCCAGGTAGTACGCGCAATAATCGCCAAAGTGCAGGGTCGTCCATAAATGCGCCAGAGGAGTATCCCCCTGGGCGTTGAAGAAGTCGGTTCCCAGTCCCTCTAGCATAAAGATTTCCTTGGTCAAGTTGGCGCGTAACTCATTTCTGGGATGATATGATCTGGCGCGCAAGAATAGTACCATGATCTTTGTGAGGCTATCTTCGGGATTGACCACGCCAGCCGAGGTATTGTGATTGACCTCGGGTAGAAATTCGAACTGCCCCCAGGCTTTGGCCAACTCGCTGACCTGCCCCTTCCAACGCCGGGCGACGGGAGCCAGGATATCTGCACCGATCACAGTGACCCAACGCCCATAGCACTGCCCTGCAAGACGTTTGGCTGGATTCTCCATAGTGGGAATATCAACTGTGAGATGGGCTTGTTGAGATTTCATGGCAAGGATTGCATCTTTGAGCTCCGCTTCAGGATCAGGAATCAAACCCAGATGTTTGAAGGCAGCGAGCAACAACCCAAATGAAAAGCCCACTGCGGCGCGCGGCTGGCCGTCGTGGTCGAACAACCACAAGTCAGCACCGCAATCTTTTGCAACTGCAGCCAGTTTTCCGCCGGTGGAGATGGCCAACTTACGGCAACCGTTTTCTACAGCCTG
Source organism: uncultured Anaerolineales bacterium (assembly GCA_964622645.1). GTDB lineage: Bacteria > Chloroflexota > Anaerolineae > Anaerolineales > UBA11858 > NIOZ-UU35. The sequence goes on along the minus strand of CAZUSV010000010.1, from coordinate 21,686 downwards.
CAAAAAGACAGAGAGAGTCTCTTCGGTATTCCCTGAGTGTGATGATGCAATCACCAGGGTCTGCTCATCTCGTGCCCAGGCGGGCAAATCGTAATCACGATGCACCACAATTGGAACAGAACAGTGGGGGGCAATATAAGCAGCTAATAGATCAGCACCGATAGCCGAGCCGCCCATACCCGCGATCAACACTTTGGAGAAATTATCCCACTTCGACAAGGTTAAACTTTTACCCAACTCCCAGGCGTGCGCCAATTGATCTGGAAGACCATCGATCTCAGCAATCATGTTTTGGGGATCCAGTTCTTGGAAAGCTTTCGTGTCATCCAGGTTCATACTAAATATCCTTCCCAGGGTCAATTTGATTTTGTAGCTGTGTGACAAGATTGTAAATATCTCGGCGCCCCCAACCTGACTCTCTTGTCAGGCTGCGAGTGATCCGAGAGGGTTTTTCTCCCTCGGCAAGTGCATTTTTGATCTCTTCATACATGCGTGCTGTAGACCACTTTTCGCCTTCCGGTGTCGCCCCTGCAACAATCAAGGTGATCTCACCCCGCGGGGGTTGGCTAGTGAAGTGAGTTATTGCCTCTGAGATACTACCGCGGAAGAATTCCTCATGCAGCTTGGTCATCTCGCGGGCCACCACGATCTCTCGGTTGCTAAGCACCGTCCCTAGATCACGCAAAGCATCTAGCAATCGGTGTGGTGTCTCTAAGAAAATCAATGTATAGGGCAATAATTTTACTTCTTTGATCACACGCTGACGCTGCGCCGACTTGCGTGGCAAATAACCCAAATACAAAAAAGCATCACTCGGCATCCCGGAGGCAGTCAACGCCGCCATGGGTGCGCTGGGCCCAGGGATGGGGCTGACCCGGTGTCCAGTCTGCAGCGCTCGGCGAACCAATTCAAATCCTGGGTCATTGATTCCAGGCGTACCTGCGTCGGAAACCAGGGCCACATCCCCCTCATCCAGGGCAGCGATGATCTTCTCTACTTGTCCCTCTTTACTGTGCTCATGATAGCTAAGAGGCGGTTGAGATGGTTCGATCTCATAGTGAGATAACAGCTTGCGTGTCTGGCGCGTATCCTCGGCGGCGATCAATGGTACTTCTCGCAGCAAGCGCAAAGCCCGGTGCGTGATATCTTCTAAATTTCCAATCGGAGTTGCCACTAGATAAAGTGTATTCATCAAAGTCAATAATAATTTGTAGTATTTTCACCACGAAGATCACAAAGATACACGAAGGAAATAAAGGCGTTATTATTCCTTTGTGAACCTTTGTGTCCTTTGTGGTAAAGGCTCTAGCTCCAACTTGATTGCCTCAGGCTATAGTCCGAAACTCTTGACTAGCCTTATGCTTTTCCAAAGTCTCCACCAGGATATGGGCGATTTGCCGAGCTGCATCCGGGCGCGCAGCCCTTTTGCAAGCCTGCACCGCCTGATCGTATTGATCTGGGTTGTCAAGCCAATTTCTGAGCATAGCGACGATCTGGTTTGGCCGCGGCGCCCAAACACCCGCACCCTCGGAAACGACATAAGGGATATTCCCTGATTCCTGTCCTGGCAAATGGCTGTACAGGATCATCGGCAGGCCGGCATTCAACGCTTCCGTGATTGTACCTGGTCCGGCTTTGGTGACTAATACATCCGCGGCGCGCATGAAGTCTGGCATCTCTCGTACAAACCCATAGACGAATGTGGGCATGGGGTAATCATTGGCTTCCAGTTTGGCCTTCAGTCCTTTATTGCGCCCGGTAATCACCACCAAAGCAATAGGCAATTTGGCCTTAGATATTGCGGGAACAACTTTCTCCAGAGGTCCCATCCCCTCACCCCCGCCGACCAACACAACCACCGGGCAATCGGTGGGCCATCCCAAATGATCTCTTAGTCCCTCTACATCTCCTGGCGACAGACAGAATCGATCTGCCACCGGCAAACCGACCACACGCACTTGCTCCGGCTTGAGCAGGTATTTGAGGGCTCTCCGTCGAGCGGCTTCTGTGGGCACAATACAAAGATCGACCCAGCGATGGTACCAACTGGCGTGCACGCTGACCAGATCCGTGACCACCGTGACAAAAGGAGGCCGCTGGCGACCCAAAGCCCGTAAAACTGGCTCGTTAGCTAGCGAATGCACCGAGACGATCAAATCGCTGGGATGCTCCTTTACTAATCTGCGATAGGCATTACGCACATAGGGCCAGGCACTCGCTGAAAGCACACTAACCCGCTTCGGACCATCACTCAGGTGATACCCCAATCCCCAGGCGCGCGGGGCGCGCACCATACGCGGATAAAGCGCTGGGAGCAATTGCAATGGCGGCGGGGCATAATCTTTGAAGATATCCACCATCTCGGTGGTATAACGATCGCCATACTCAAGCTGTAATGCCTCGATGATCGCCTCAGTGGCGCTGCGATGGCCACCGCCAGTATCGGAAAAAAGAAACAGAATATGAGCTTGTTGATTAGTTGGATGATTCATGTTTCTCTTCAGTTGGGATTATGCTTTTGACCCTTTGGGCCAACTTACGTCGCGAGAGCATCACCAGACGCCCGCACCCCAGGCACTCCAGGCGGATATCCGCGCCAATGCGCAGTACCTTCCATTCGAAGCTGCCGCAGGGATGGGGCTTGCGAAGGCGCACGATATCATATAATTTCAGGTCTGGGAGCATACCAGCGGCATTATATCATGGGGGGTGGTTTCAGATGGGGTGCACCTTCGGCAGGTGCACCCCATCTGAAACCAAGGGGATGGTATAATCCCGCCATTAGAGGTGTTTGATGCTTGGTTTAGATTTCCCTACCCTGATCGCTCGAATTTTCGTTCTCCTAACCGCGTTTTCAGTTCACGAATTTGCGCATGCCTGGACGGCAGATTATTTTGGTGATGACACTCCCCGTTACAACGGGAGGCTGACGCTCAACCCCATGGCGCACCTGGACCCACTCGGTTCCTTGATGTTAGTCGTGGCAGGATTCGGCTGGGCAAAGCCAGTGCCTGTCAACCCTTACATTCTGCGGCGTCGCTCGCCGGCTGCCCTGATGTGGGTGGCTTTAGCCGGGCCGATGTCGAATCTGTTGCTGGCAATCCTGGCCGCGATCCCCTTCCGGTTGGGGCTGGTTGCCATCGAACAGGCTTATTTCGGCACCGGTGGGTTATTGCCTTCGTTTCCCCAACTCCTGCTTGAATTCATCATCATCAATCTGGTCTTGATGCTATTCAACTTGATCCCAGTGGCACCCCTGGATGGCGAGAAAATCGCCGATTATTTCTTTCCGCCTGCCTGGTCAGATTTCCTGGCGCGCATTCGCCCTTACGGTCCCATGATCCTGATGGTGTTGTTCATCGGTGGACCGTACCTGGGAATAGATATTCTGGGCTGGATCATCCGGCCAGCTCTTAGCCTGATATTCAACGCCCTTGTTGGATGAAGACCAGAGATATCATTTATCGTATTCGGCAATTCTGGTTGGCAGCCAGTGCGCCAACACTTACATCCGAACGGTTAGGTCTTGCACAAGCAGTGCTCAATCCATTACAAATGGCGCTTTTCAGGCAAATGCAGGCCAGCGAACAAGTCCACAGCTTGCAGGTATTGAAGACCCTCCAAGAGCAAGGCGAAAATCATCCAGACTTAATGACAGCTGCTCTACTTCACGATATTGGCAAGATCCGCTACCCACTGCGTTTATGGGAGCGGGTTTTTATTGTTCTCGGGGATAGCTTCATGCCGCGATTGACGAAGATCTGGGGGAACAGCATCCCGCGCGGGTGGAGGCGCCCCTTTGTGGTGGCTGTGCAACATCCCCTTTGGGGGGCGGATTTAGCCCTCGAGGCTGGTACTACTCCCCTGGCAGCATCCCTGATCCGCCGTCACCAGGAAATCCAGCACATAAATGATCCCCATACAATAGAAGATCGTCTGCTCTGTGCACTACAACGGGCAGACAATCAGCATTAGGAGTGATGATGTGAAAGTTCAACTCACCATTATTGGTTTAGGCCAAATCGGTTCGTCTTTCGGGTTAGCGCTAGCCGAACATGGGAAATTGGTCAAACGTATAGGCTATGATAAAGACCCCGCCATTGCCGGTCAGGCCCGGAAAATCGGCGCGGTGGATGAAACGGTCATTAACCTGGTAAGCGCGGTGAACAAATCTGATGCGATTATCATGGCCATTCCCATCGACCAAATGAGAGAAATGTTGGAAATCGTCGCTCCCGAAATGAAGGCCGGGGCCGTGCTGATGGATACCGCACCCATTAAATCCGCAATTGCCGATTGGGCGGGTGAATTGTTGCCAGAAAAACGTGCCTATGTTGGGCTTACACCTGTCGTAGCTCCCAAATATTTGCTCAGCGAGGAGATCGGCATCGATGCAGCCCACGAGGACCTCTTCTACAATGGACTGATTGCCATCTCTACACCACCGGGTACTGATTCGACGGCCATAAAGATCGCCGCAGACCTGGTACGGCTGGCGGGTGCTTCACCTTTGTTTGCCGATCTGATGGAGATGGATGGTTTGATGACCGCCACGCATGCTGTCCCCCAACTCATGGGGGCGGCGCTGCTCAATGCTACTGTGGATCAGCCCGGCTGGAGGGAAGCCCGAAAAATCGCCGGACGCGCTTACGCTGAGGTCTCCGGTCCCATCGTCCATCTTGGCGAGCCAGGAGCGCTGACCAGCACCGCCTTGCTCAACCGCGAGAACATGTTGCGTGTACTGGATGGTGTGATCGCCTCTTTACATAAAATACGTGATGATATCGATCATGAAGACGCTGACAAACTCATCCAACGTCTCGAGCGCGCCCAAAAAGGGCGCCAGCGCTGGTGGAAGGAGCGTCAGGAGGCCAACTGGGCCGCGGAAGGCCGCCCAAAGATCGAGAGAGAGTCTGCGGCTTCGAGCATTTTTGGTGATCTGCTGCGCTTTGGCGGCAGGCCGCGCCGCGATGACGAGCGTTGAAAAACGCAAATAATCTGTCATTGCGAACGAGGTGAAGCAATCTCCACCTTTTGCAGGGAGACTGCCGCGCTTCGCTCGCAGTGACACTGTAGGTTTCAAGATAATGCCCTGCTTCTGTTACATCGTCGAGTGCGCTGACGGCAGCTTATATACAGGCTGGACTACGGATCCGCAACGTAGAGAGAAAGAGCACAACGCCGGCCGCGGGGCATATTACACTCGTATTCGGCGCCCTGTGAAACTGGTCTACATCGAAGAACAGCCCGACCGCTCGACAGCCCAAAAACGCGAACATGCCCTCAAAAAACTCACCCGTGCCAAGAAAAAAGCATTGATAGCGTCGAATCCAATACCTAATATCTAGTCTCAAACATCCAACACACGAGGAAAAAATGACCGACAAACTCACCTGGATTGATGAAGAACTAAACAACTTGCATGAGGCGGGACTATACAATAACATCCGCACACTGGGCTCTCCCCAGGGAGCCTGGTTAGTTGTCGATGGTGTCAAAACCCTCAACTTCTGTTCTAACAATTATCTAGGATTGGCCAACCATCCCCGGGTGGTGGCAGCTGCCAAGAAAGCCATGGAGCAGTACGGTGTTGGCCCCGGGGCGGTGCGTACCATCGCCGGCACCATGGATCTGCATGTGAAGCTGGATCAACGCCTGGCGGAGTTCAAAGGCGTGGAATCAGCCATCACCTTCCAGTCTGGGTTCACGGCCAATATGGGCTCCATCCCGGCGCTGGTGGGCAAAGACGACGTGATCTTCTCCGACCGCTTGAACCATGCCAGCATCATCGATGGCTGCCGCCTCTCGCGCGCCAAGATCATCGCCTACGAACACTGCGACACCGAGGATCTGGAAGTGCAGCTCAAAGAGCACCGCGCCAACTACCGACGAGCTATCGTCATCACCGATGGCGTCTTCAGCATGGATGGTGATGTGGCTCCATTGGATAAGATCTATGAAGTCTCCAAGAATTACCAGGCTATCCTGATGGTCGATGATGCCCACGGCGAAGGCGTACTCGGCAACGGCGGGCGCGGCATCGTGGATCACTTTGGGCTGCATGGCAAAGTCGACGTCGAAGTAGGCACCATGTCCAAGGCTTTTGGAGTCATGGGCGGCGTCGTGGCAGGAAACCCCAAAGTTATCGAATGGCTGCACCAGCGCGGCCGGCCTTTCCTGTTCTCATCTGCGATGACCATCCCCGATGTCGCCGCCTGCATTGAGTCTATAGATATGTTGGAGGAGTCCACTGAGCTCGTCGATAAGTTATGGGCCAACACAGACTACTTCAAGACAGAGATGAAAAACCTGGGCTTCGATACCGGTGAAAGTGTGACCCCCATCACGCCCGTAATGCTTGGGGAAGCGCCCCTGGCCCAACAGTTCAGCCGGGAGCTCTTCGAAGTGGGAGTTTTCGCCATGGCGTTAGGCTTCCCCACCGTACCGCGCGGCAAAGCCCGCATCCGGGTGATGATCTCCGCCGCCCACGAGCAGGATGACCTCGACCAGGGCCTCGAAGCCTTCGCCAATGTCGGCCGAAAGCTCGGTGTAATTGCATAAGAAGATATGGTACACGGATAAACACGGATTGGACGGATTTTTATTATTCTCATCCGTGTTGATCCGTGAAATCCGTGTCCAATAAGAAGAGATGCCTACTAATCTTCCCGCCGATTACTATAAGGCCGAGGAGCAATTCCGTAAGGCAACCACCAACCAGGAGAAAATCGCCTGGCTGGAAGAGATGCTCTCGATCATGCCCAAACACAAGGGCACGGATCATTTAAAGAGCGACCTGCGCCGGAAGATCTCCAAGCTCAAGGCTGCCGACACGCAGAAAAAAGGCGGGCCTGGCCGGCAGGTTTCTGCATTCCATATCGAAAGAGAAGGTGCTGGAACCGTTGTAGTGATCGGCCCAGCCAATACGGGTAAATCCGCCCTGGTGACGGCGCTGACCAACGCCAAACCCGAAGTGGCTGCCTACCCTTTCTCAACCTGGACCCCTACACCGGGCATGATGCAGTTCGAGAATGTGCAGATCCAATTAATCGACACGCCGCCCCTGGAGGGAGAGTTTATCGAACCGGAGCTGTTCAACCTGATCCGCAACGCCAATATGGCCCTGCTGGTTGTGGATTTACAAGCTGATCCCATCGAGCAAATCGAAGAAACCCTGGCTATGCTGGAAGATAAGCGCATCATCCCCAAGCACCTGCAAGAGGGTCACGAAGGCGGGTTGCGCATTAAATATATGCCCATCCTGGGGATCGTCAACAAATGCGACGACGAAAGCATGGATGCAGATTTCGAGGTGCTGTGTGAGTTAATGGAGAAAGAAGAGTGCCCCCTGATCCCCATTTCTGTGATTTCAGCACGGAACTTCGATCAGTTGAAGAAAACCATCTACGATGAACTGCAGATCATGCGCGTATACTCGCGTCCCCCTGGAAATGAGCCCAATTTCGACTCCCCTTTTGTGTTGAAAATCGGCAGCACAGTGGAAGAGTTTGCTGGCAAAGTGCACCAGGATTTCCGCGAGAACCTGAAATCCGCCAAGGTTTGGGGGAGCGGAGCCTTTGACGGCCAGATGGTCAGCCGCGATTATGTGCTGCAGGATGGGGACGTAGTGGAGCTGCGCATCTAGCGGGGCACTGAAAGCGGGGAGCGTGGAGCGGTTTGCACTTGTCATGGCCATAGCCCGCCGCTGGCGTGAACGGAGACTGGCTTACATTTCAGCCAGGCGGTGTGAAGCTTGCCCTGCGATCAAGGATCGGGTCGAAGGGAATCCCTTAAACCAAACGATAACAAGTACTCACACAGATTACAAGTCAGGTCGCGTCATAGGGATTCCTCGCCACATGTGGCTCGGAATGATAGATTAAATTGGATATCAGGTTTGCCCAAATGACAAAATACACTCAAATAGCTTACAAACCCATCGGCGTAATTCGTAGCCCATTCACAGAGATTGAGGGCATGCCCATTCAGCCTACCGGAGCTATTGGAATTAAAGGCACAATAGAGATTTTTCCTAAACTTCAAGATGGGCTGAACGACCTCGAAGGCTTCTCACACATCATTTTACTTTATCACTTGCATCGATCCGAGGGGTTCAGACTCATCGTAACACCGTTTCTGGATGATCAACCTCGGGGGCTGTTTGCCACGCGAGCGCCCAAACGGCCGAACCCCATCGGGTTATCAGTGGTCAAATTGGTCAGGCGCGAGGGAAATATCCTGCACATCGAAAACGTAGACATCCTCGACGGCACACCGCTATTGGATATAAAGCCTTACGTCCCGGCCTTCGAACCAGATGCGGATATTCGTGTGGGTTGGTTAGAAGAAACGAAGGAGAGAGTACGCCAGAAACGCTCAGATCGTCGCTTTGGCTGAACGCATTGCACTGATCGCCACCCAATCATCGATCTGACGTTGCTCATGCACTTCGAAGCCATGGGCTTGGAGTGCGTTTTCCATTTCGGGGTGCTGCTCTTCTAGTATCCCTGAGAGAATCAGAACACCATTCGGAGATACTAAATCCCCGAGACCTGCATCTAGCAGGCGGATCAGGATGGGGGCCAGGATATTGGCTGCCACAACGGGCGCAGAATTTACCGGGAACACCCCAACCTTGACTTCGGGGACAGAGCCAACAGCGTAGCTCGCCAAGTCTGCAACGCTATTTTTGGCAGCATTCTCCTCGGCAGCAGCAATCGCTTCGGGGTCAGTATCCACCCCAAAGGCGCGTGCTGCTCCCAGCTTGAGGGCCGCGATGGATAGAATCCCAGAGCCGCAGCCGATATCGAAGATGTCAACATCCAGAAGCTCAACTTTTTGCGAAGCATCCCCTGGGGGGTAGAAAAGTTGAGCTTCTAACAGTTCCAAACAAAGCTGCGTGGTAGGGTGCGTACCCGTTCCAAAAGCCATCCCGGGATCGATGCGGATGGGGATGCGTACCCCCCCTCTTTCCCCCCCGAAATCGGGGGGGAAAGAGGGGGTCAACCAGGTAGGGATGATGATCAAACGCTCACTAATGGCGATCGGGCGATAGTGCTGCTTCCAGGCCTCGGCCCAGTTGACTTCATCAATGGGTTTAAATTCAGGTTCCGGGAGAGGTTGAATTCGCCCCAAGAAGTAGAGACCTTCTTCAATACGCCGGCGGGTGTCTTCCAATTGATTATCCACAGGCAGGTATCCACAAACCCGCAGAGGCCCTACAGCATATCCTTCATCCTCGGCATTCGCCTCGATGGCTGTGCTCTCGATTACCACGCCGTCAGGAATATAGCGCGCCAAAACCTCAGCCACGGCCTCGGCCATCTCGCCATCGACGATCATTGAAACTTCAAGCCAATTCATTTTTCAGTGAAGAGTGGGAAGTGGGTGGTGGAAAGTGAAAAACTGATCACTGACCACTATACACTGTCCACTGGATTATCCCCCAATGACATCTCTCAAACGATCGAAAAAGCCGCGTTCTTGAGGATTGACTTCGGTACCCAGGCTTCCCGCCAGCTTTTGGAATAAATCCTTTTGCTCATCTGTCAGCGATTTGGGGATGCTGACATTGATGACTACCAATTGGTCACCGCGGCTATTACTGCGTAAGTGGGGAACACCTTTGCCGCGCATGCGGATGATCTTGCCGGGTTGAGTACCTGCAGGTATCTTTAGGATGGATTCGCCATCTACAGTGGGAACATTGACCTCATCACCTAAAGTAGCCTGAGAAACATTGATATTCAAATCTAACAGAATGTCATTTTCTCGCCGACGGAAGTATCTGTGTGGTTGAACCTGGATGATCAGATACAAGCTGCCAGGAGGTCCACCATTTACGCCAGGCTGCCCTTCACCGGTCAGACGGATTTGCGTTCCTGTATCGACACCAGCCGGAATGGTGACAACCTTTTTGCGCGTTTTGCGAACCTGGCCTCTACCGCTGCAAGTCTGGCAAGGATTGACAATCACTTCACCCTTACCGCCACAAGCAGGACAAGTCGTCACCTGCACCATAGAACCAAGGATGGTTTGACGTGATTGCCGCACTTCGCCCTGCCCATTACAAGTGGAGCAACGGGATGGAGAGGTCCCCGGCTCTGCACCTGAACCAGAACATGTATCACATCGCTCGTCACGGTTGATCTCGATCTCTTTATCTACACCAAAGATAGACTCATTGAATTCAAGATGGACACGGTACTGCAGATCCTGTCCGCGCCGGGGGGCATTTCGAGAACGAGCTGACGTGCGCCCGAAACCACCGAAACCAAATCCAAACAGGTCACCCAATATATCGGTGAAATCCATGGTGGTCCAATCCGGCACACCACCCGCCCCCTGGACACCAGCATGACCAAAGCGGTCATAAGCGGCGCGCTTATCTTGATCAGAAAGCACCGCATAGGCCTCATTGATCTCTTTGAAGCGTTCTTCTGCGTCAGTTTCTTGACTGACATCGGGGTGATACTTACGCGCCAAATTACGGAAGGATGATTTTATCTCATCTCCCGAGGCACCCTGGGGAACACCTAGAATTTCGTAGTAGTCTCGTGGCATGTTTCAGTTGCAAGTAGAAAGTATACAAGTTGCAAGTTACGGTCGGTCAGCAGCTAACCTGCAACCTGTAACTTGCAACTTGTAACTGTTATGCGTTGCGGAATTCGCCGTCAACGATATCTTCGTCATCAGGACCAGACTGTCCTTCAGGAGCGGGTGGACCTTCGGGTCCTGGACCCTCGGCTCCGGGCATGGGGCCAGCGCCAGGTTGCTCGTATGCGGCAGCACCGATCTGCTGGATCTCTTTGCCGAGTTCTTCGGCCACACGCTTCAGGGTCTCTGCGTCCGCGTTCTCATCTTCCAGGACCTTGCGGACTTCAGCAATTTTATCCTGCACTGTCGTCTTGACGTCTTCGGGAACTTTGTCACCAAGGTCTTCGAGCGCTTTTTCAGCTGTGTAAGCCATGTTGTCGGCATTATTGCGGGCTTCAACCTGCTCTTTGCGCTGGCTGTCTTCTTCAGCGTGCTTCTCGGCTTCTATCTTCATCTGTTCGATTTCAGCATCGCTCAAGCCAGAAGAGGCTGTAATGGTGATATTCTGACTGCGGCCGGTGGCCTTGTCTTGTGCGGTTACTTCCAGGATGCCGTTAGCGTCGATATCGAAGGTCACTTCGATCTGGGGAACGCCGCGCGGCGCCGGAGGGATGCCATCCAGGATAAAGCGGCCCAGGGATTTGTTGTCCGTAGCCATGGGGCGCTCACCCTGCAGCACATGGATCTCAACCTGAGGTTGGTTAGCTGCAGCCGTGGAGAAGATCTGGCTCTTGCGGGCGGGGATGGTGGTGTTGCGCTCGATCAACGGCGTTGCCACTTGGCCCAGGGTTTCCACCGAAAGGGTCAGCGGAGTGACATCCAGCAAGAGGATATCTTTGACATCGCCACCCAAGACGCCAGCCTGAATGGCAGCACCAACGGCCACAACCTCGTCTGGGTTGACGCCTTTGTGAGGTTCCTTGCCGAAGAATTTCTTAACCGCTTCTTGCACTGCGGGCATACGGGTCATACCACCGACCAAGACAACTTCGTCAATGTCTGAAGGTTTCAAACCAGCATCATCCAAAGCTTGCTTGACAGGTCCTATCGAACGTTCGACCAGGTCTGCGGTCAACTGCTCGAGCTTGGCACGAGTGAAGTTCAAGACCAGGTGCTTAGGACCGGTTGCATCAGCCGTAACGTAGGGCAAGTTGATCTCAGTCTGCTGCAAGCTGGAGAGTTCGATCTTGGCTTTCTCAGCGGCTTCTTTCAAACGCTGCAGGGCCTGGCGGTCTTTACGTAGATCGATACCATTATCATTTTTGAACTCATCAGCCAGGAAATCGATCACGCGCTGATCGAAGTCATCACCACCCAAGAAGGTATCACCACTGGTGGAACGCACCTGGAAGACACCTTCACCAACATCCAGAACAGAGATATCGAAGGTACCACCACCCAGGTCGTACACGGCGATAACTTCGTTCTGTTTCTTGTCGAGGCCATAAGCCAGAGAAGAAGCGGTTGGCTCGTTGATGATGCGCAGCACTTCCAAACCAGCGATCTTGCCAGCATCCTTGGTGGCATTTCGCTGGGCATCGTTGAAATACGCCGGCACCGTGATCACAGCCTGGTTGACAGGCTCACCAAGGTAAGCTTCGGCATCCGCTTTGATCTTGGCCAAGACCATGGCCGATATCTCTGGGGGTGAGTATTCCTTGCCATCCAGAACTACGCGCAGGTCACCATTGGGTGCTTTCTTCAGTTCATAGGGTACCAAATCCTTGGCACGCTGCACTTCAGCGTCATCGAACTTGCGCCCCATAAAGCGTTTCATTGAGAAAATTGTGTTTTCTGGGTTTACAACCGCCTGATTGCGGGCCTGACGGCCAGTCAGACGTTCATGATTTTTGTTGACTGCAACCACGGAGGGAACCAGTCGTTCGCCTTCAGCGGAAGGGATTACGGTGGGTTCTCCACCATCTACAACCGCGGCAGCAGAATTGGTCGTACCTAAGTCAATTCCGATAATTTTAGCCATTGTTTTTGTTCCTCCAAGACTTTATTCAATTTACGCGGCTATTCGTACTCGAGCCGGACGCAGGACACGTTCACCAATCATGTAGCCTTGCTCTAAAACCTCGATCACTTGGTCACTCTCGTGCTCATCGCTATCGGTTTTTGCAATGGCTTCATGCAAATTGGGATCAAAAATTTGGCCCTGTGCGTCCATTGGAGTGATCCCATCGGCTTCCAGCACTTTAAGCATCTTGCGGTAGATCAACTCAATGCCTTCAGCCCAGATCACGCAATCGCCCTCTGGATTACGGTCTTTCAAGGCCCGTTCCAGATCATCGACAATGGGTAAATACCGTTTCGTGACCTCACCAACAGCATCACTGTGGAAGCGGGCGCGATCCCGTTCTATTCGCTTCTTGTAATTGGCGAATTCTGCCCGGGCGCGCTGCCAGCCGTCAAGATATTCGTCCGCTTTGGCTTGAGTTTCTTCGAGCGTGTTTTGTAATTGCATAATTTCTTCAGGGGAGAGATCCAATTCTAGACTCTCCTCACTAGCCTCGGGGGAGTCCGCCTTTTCGACGGGAGCCTCAGACTCCGTTTGGGGTTGACCCTGTTCTTCAAGCGCGGATTCGCCCTCGAGGATTTCTTCAACCACTGTTTTTTCAGGGTTGGCGTTCTTTTTATTCTTTTTGCTCATTGAGTTTCGTCATACCTCTCATCTGGTAAAGTATCACCGACCAGGTCACTGAGCAAATTGGCGACAAACTGGACGGTGGAGATCGTCTGAGCATATGGCATGCGGGTGGGACCAAGCACACCCAGGGCTCCAGTGGCCACCCCAGGGATGCCATAACGAGAGAGCACCACTGCACAATCACTCAAGTCCTCCCAGGTTCCCTCACCGCCGATCAGCACATGAATGCCACTGGTATCCGGCGAAAGCACCGTCTGTGAGAGCAGGTCTTCGAGCTGGGAGCGTTCTTCCCAAAAACGGAGCGCCCGGTGGGCAACGCCGGGAGCGGAAAACTCCGGCTCTGCCAGCACGTTGGCCAATCCATCGCGGTAAATATTTCCGGCGAGAACATCATCAGAGCGCTGCATCTCGTCGATGGTCAGCTGCAAAATGTCACGTTTGAGGTCGTCATCTGCCCGGCTCATCAATGCCGAGATGTCACTGACATCCTTCTGCTCGAACAAATTATTGATCCAGGCGGCGGTCGTGCTTAATTGTCCTTGTGAGACCGGCTCGCCCAACTTCAACATCTGCTGGCGAATCTCACCGCCTTCCAGAACTAAGACCATCAGAACCTGGCTCCCACGTGTGGAAATCAGTTCGATATGTTTCAAACGGGCATGCTCTGGGTGAAGCGACGTAACCAGAGACGCTCCACTCGATTGTCGAGCTAACACAGAAGCAGCCAAACGCATCCACTGATCGATATCGGTACGCGCCTGATAAAACTGGTGCTGGATGGTATGCCGCGTTTCAGAAGGCAGGGAAGCGCGTCCCATCAACTGGCTGACGAAATAGCGATAGCCTTCTTCGGTAGGGATGCGACCAGCCGATGTATGCGGCTGTTGCAAGTAGCCTGCCTCCGTTAGGTAGGCCATTTCATTGCGCACGGTTGCCGGGCTGAAGTTGAGTGCATAGTTCTCAACAAGCAATTTCGACCCAACTGGGTTGACTTGGTCTACATATTCCCGGATTACCAGGGCAAGGATCAACTTCTGGCGTTCGGATAAATCAGTCATTTTATCTCATAACTTAGCACTCTCGATGTACGAGTGCTAAGGACACGATAATAATCATATCATGTCGCCATACATGCGTCAAGAAATGGGGCTTTTAGGGGATGAATTCTAACAGGAAGTTAATATTATTAGCACTCTAGCGTATAGAGTGCTAATAACAGCGAGGATTGGCTCTCCAGGAATTCCCATTGTAATGCCCAGCTACCCCGGCGATTTCTAGAGAATCCTAGGTTTACTTGCGCAATTCTTGAAGCGCCGCAGTGAAATCGTTGGGATATTGGGCTTCAAGCTCTACCCTCTTTCCTGTTTGCGGGTGCTTGAAAGACAATGAAAGGGCGTGTAGAGCCAGGCGGTCGATAATGGTAGATATTTCCCCCAAACCGTAGAGCGAATCTGACAAAATGGGGTGATACAGATTGTACAGATGAACACGAATTTGATGCCTGCGGCCGGTTTTGGGTCGCGCTTCGAGCAGCGTAACATCCTCAAATCGCTCTAACACCTGAAAGATAGTAATGGCCTCTTTACTTCTCTCGTAATCAACAACGGTACGCCCACGTCGCCCGACATTTGAACGTAAGGGCAAATTGAGAGTTCTATCATTCCATTCTGGGCTTCCAGACACCAGGGCATGATATACCTTTGAAACTTGCCGGTTAGAGAATTGGCCGCTCAAATCTCGGTGAGCATCTTCATCCCGAGCTAGCACCATCAGACCGCTGGTCTCGCGGTCGAGACGATGGACGATCCACAAGCGACCAAATTCTGGCTCCAAGATACTTCTCAAATGGGGCTTTGCCGGATCATGCCCATCAGGAAGAGAAAGCAGCCCGGCAGGCTTTTCAATTACAATAATTGACGCATCTTCCAAAATTACAGATATTGGTTGGGAAATCATTTTGTTCATACATTAGATCTATATCAGCTTTTGGTGGTGGTCAGAGAAAAAATATATGAGGCGTTCCACCACAGTACCCCAAGGGCATGCTACGCGAAGCGGGTGGAACGAGATGTGAGAAATCTCTGAGAATTGATTATTAACTTTCATTACACATCCTGCATGGTATAATGTGTACATAAATGATACTCAATTATGTACACACAGGAGTCAATTATGCCACTAATCGGTGTCCGAGAATTGCGATCAAAAACCGCTGAAGTATTGCGTCGAATTCGAGAAGAAAGTGCAGAATATGTTGTCACCCATCAAGGGAAACCAGTTGCGTTGATGTTACCTGTCGATGCTGAGGCTATCGAGGCAAAATTAGTCGAGGCCGCAAAACAATCATCAGGTGCTGGCTGGGAAACGTATCGAGCACTAGCTGAAAATCTACGAGAAATCTGGCCAGAAGGTAAAGACACGCATGCGGTAATCAATGAAATCCGTAAGGGGTAGGAATGTTTACCATTGATGCCAGTGTACATATCAACGCGCTCAATTCTAGGGAGGAATACTCCGAAGACAGCCAATCATTTCTAGCACACGTACACCGGGGGGACTTTGATATCTACTCTCCAACGTTGCTACTTGTTGAAGTGGCAGCATCCATTGCTCGTATTTTTGACAGCACGTCTCAGGGAGTTGCCGTAATGCATGCCATCAAAACCCTGCCGGGCCAAAATTGGATTCCTCTAGATGATACGATTACTCATATCGCCAGCGAATTAGGAGCAAAATTTCGATTGCGAGGCGCAGATGCAGTCTATGCAGCTGTCACCCAAAAACACAATACCACATTGGTAACGCTAGACAAAGAACAATTAGCCAGACTATCATCTGATATATCTACTCTAAATCCAAAAGATGCTCTTCAAAATCTCAAAAGCTAGAATGTCACTTCTGACACCTTTGCCTGCCCAAGTCGAACGCCTCACATCAACATCAATCCCTGTCCATGCCTGATTGACAGAATGATATCTTTTCCATTCATAGCATCAGATCCCAGCAGTTTGTTTCTCTTTCACCCGCGTCATCGAGAGCCAGGCCAGGGCCATGAAAAACGCGCTGAACAGCCACAGCCAGCGATATTGATCTCCCAAGCTATCAACCAACGCTCCGCTGAGCACTGGCCCTAACACAGCGGCTGACTGGGACGAGAAATAGTACAAACCTGTATAAGCGCCGATCTTGCGTTCATCGCCATGATCGTACACTAAGGGTAGGCTGTTGACATTGACCAATGCCCAGCAAATTCCGCCCAGAACCAGGATGATGGCAAAGGTGACCGGCTCGCGGATCAGTATGAACCCGCCACCAAAAAGCACGATCAGACCGATCAGGCCGAGGTTGATCGTCTTGCGCCGGCTGAATTTCGTAGCAATCAGGCCGCTGGGCAGTGCGAATAAGATGAAAGAGGCTGCAAATAGCGTCGTGTAGATGGACGCTTGTCCGGGAGTCAGCCCCAGGGTGAAGACCGCGAAAGAGGATAATCCGGTTTGCAGGGCTTCATAGGCCATGAACCACAGCAGGATTGCCAGCAGTACAAACAAGCCACTGCGGTCTTCCGCCTGGAACACGGTTTTGAAATTATCGAATACACTGCTTTTTTCGTCTTCTTCCTGAGTATCAATTTTTTCAGGCTCTTTGACAAAACGCAAAGCGATGCTGGCCATGGCGATCATGATCAGTGATCCGGCGACGAACGGAGCACTCCGCCCGAGGCGGTCAAAGAGGATGCCCCCGCCGAAGAGGGCAATCGCTGCGCCGATCCCGCCCATCAGGTTGATTATTCCGTTGGCTTTGCTGCGCTGTTCAGCGGGGAACAGGTCGCCCAGCCAGGCCACTGTTGGCGAACGGAACAGGGCCATCCCGAAATTGGTGATCAGGATGAAGATCATGATGGCAAAAACTGTATTGGCCAAAGGGATGAAGACGAAGGCCAGCGCCGCAATGGGCAGTCCGACCAATACCCAGGGTTTGCGCCGGCCAAAGCGGTTCCAGGTTTTGTCGCTCTTCGACCCAGCCCAGGGTTGCACGAAGACATTGATGATATTGTCCCAGGTCATTACAAAGAACGCCAGCGTGGGTGTCAGGCCGAAGCCGACCACCTGGGGGATCTCACGGCCGGCCTCGAGCAACTGGCGCTCAAATTCCGGATTCCCCGCCTGCAGAAATATCGGAATGAACGAATTGAATATCGGCCACAGGATGCTGATGCTCAAGAAGCCGAAACCGACGATGAAGGTCTTGCCATAAGGGAAGCGGGTATTCATTGGATCCTCCTTAGGTGTTCACTCTTCGTTATTGATTAATTGGGCCAGGAATTCTTGATCTTCATCCGTCAACGACGCGCCTTCGAGCAGCTCTGGGCGCCGCTCCCAGGTGCGGCGCAGTGATTGCTCTCTGCGCCACCTATCGACACGCGCATGATCTCCGGAGCGCAACACTTCCGGCACTTCCCAACCGCGGAATTCTGCCGGGCGCGTGTAGTGAGGATGCTCCAACAAGCCTTGCGCATGCGAGTCCTTTTGAGCAGCATCTGGATCTCCCAACACCCCGGGCAGCAAGCGGGTGATGGCATCTATCAGCACCAGGGCAGGGATTTCGCCCCCTGTGAGCACATAATCCCCAATGGATATTTCATCGCTGACCAGATGCTGTCGTACACGCTCATCGAGTCCCTCATAACGGCCAGCGATCAATACCAAACGAGGGTGCGCTACAAGTTCACGGGCAATTTCCTGAGTGAAAAGACGCCCTTGGGGGGTAAGCAATATCACCGGGCAGGCCGGGCCGGGCGGCGGCGCACTAACTATATCTTCGACGGCGGCAAAGATCGGCTCGGCTTTCATCACCATGCCCCCGCCGCCGCCGTAAGGCTCATCATCCGTCATGTGATGTTTGTCGGTAGCCCAAGCGCGGATGTTATGCACGTGGAACTGTACCAGCTCACGTTCGCTGGCACGCTTGAGAATGCTACGATGCAAATAGGGTTCTAAAACTTCGGGAAAGAGTGTGAATACGTCAAAACGCATGAGTTCATTATAGTCGAAATGGACGGGAATGATCGCTGGAATTAAATGCCACCAGACAGCAGACGGCCGATCGCGGACCACTGACCACGAGCGGGAGTTCACACTGTGTCGTCTGTTGTCAACGGTCTGTGGTCGTTTGCCCCATCTTGCGCGGCTTTGTTGGGGATGGTAATATGGCCGCATGTACTTGAGTGGAAGTAAATGGTCCATGCGCAGGAGGCGGCGCAAACGCTCCAATCCCTGGCGCATCCTGATGTTAATCCTTTTTATTGCGGCGGCGGTGTATATAAACCAGATCGTCATTCCGTCAACGCCGCCTCTATTTATCCCTACAGCTACACCAACGATCAGCCCCGAGTCCTTTGTCAATGAGGCTGAAGCATTCTACAGTGAGGGGAAACTCGGCCAGGCCATCGATGCTTACGAGAAAGCCATCCTGGCAGATCCAGGTAATTCAGCATATTACGTGGCATTGTCTCGTGTTCAAATCCTGGCCGGGCGTTACGAAGACGGATTAGAGAATGCCGAACTAGCCCTGCTGCGCAACCCAGATAATCCTGTTGCCCACGCCATGCGCGCCTGGGCTCTCGACTTTACTGGAGATTATTTAGAGGCAGAAGCCACCATCAAGCGCGCCCTGGAGCTGGATGAAAACAACCCCATTGCTCATGCAGTATACGCCGAGATCCTTGTCGATACTGGAAATTTCGACAGAGCAGCTGATGAATCAAGGTTGGCAATCGAACTGGACCCAGCCTCATTAGAAGCCCGACGGGCGCGCGGGTACGTACTGTATTGGACGAGCAACTACGAACTAGCCCTCGAGGAATACAAAGCCGCCCTGGCAATCAATGACAAGATCCCCAATCTCTTCATGATGACAGGGTATATCTATGCAGCCCTGGGAGATTACGATCTATCTGTAGAGAATTTCAACCAGGCTAACGCTCTCAACCCAGACGATCCCTCACCAGAATATGAAGCTTCCAGGGTTTATTTCACCATTGGTGAGTTCGCCCAGGCAGCCCAATACGCGCAGCAGGCCGTCGAGGATGATCCCACCAACGCTAGCCTGCAAGGCAATTTGGGGGTCATGTACGCCAAGAATAATGAACTCGAAAAAGCAATCGATCATCTAAAGCTGGCCGTACAAGGTGGTATCAGCGAAGACGGCAAAGTCGTGGAGGGCATTCCGATCTCTTACAAAATCCGTGCCATCGAAATCTATTCCCTCTATGGCCTGACCCTGGCACGCTTGAACCGCTGTGGGGAGGCCATCCCTATTTTCCAGTCTATGCTGGCAATTGTGCCCGATAACGAGATCGCGGTCTACAACGCCTCCGTTGGGCTGGAAATGTGCCAGGCGGGCATCGAAGAAACTGTTACCGAAGAAGCCACCCCTGAACCCTAGTGTTTTATGGATCGCAATATCACTGGAAAAAAGCCCACATTCCATCAGAGAGGGCCGCAGTCGAATACCTATCGCGTGCTGATCTTGGCAGGCGTGATCGGGGGCCTGATTTGGTTGCTCTCCCAGATTGGCATTGGGCCAGAGTTTCGCGTCCAGCCTCTCTTATTGGCGACACCCACGGCTACTCGAACGGCTGACTCTTATCTCCTTGCTGCTGAGGCCTATTTCAATGCCGGCAAGATCGAAGACCCGACAGATACAGATGCAATCGATGCCTACCGTCTGGCTTTAGAGCTGGATCCTGGCAATGCGCTCGCCAGGGCTGAACTTGCCCGTCTGCTGACCTATTCCACCCGCTTGCTGTCAACCAGTGCCGAACGGGAAGCTCGCATGGAAGAGGCCCGAGAGGAGATCACGAAAGCAGTTGAGTTGGCGCCTGACGATAGCACTGTTATTGCCATCCACGCGCTGGTATTGGACTGGAGCTCATCGTTTGCTGCCACTTCTGAAGATTATCAGAGCTGGTTGACGGAAGCTGAACAAGTCGCCAGCCGGGCCTACTTCCTCGATCCTAACAACTCCCTGGCATTGGCCTATTATGCTGAAGTCTTACTCGACCAGGGTAAATGGACTCAAGCGGAGCAGCATGCTCGGCAAGCGGTCGAACTCGCCCCCGAGCTTATGGACACCCACCGAGTCTATGCCACAGTGCTGGAGACCTTCGGCCAATACCGTGTTGCCATCGAGGAGTACGAAAAAGCCGCCGCCATCAATCCCAACCTGACATTCCTGTATATCCAGATCGGTGTGATCTACCGCGAGCTCGAAGTTTATGATGTGGCTTTGGAGCAGTTCCTAAAGGCCATTAACATCAATGAAGCCAACGGTGTGCAAGATCCCCTTCCCTATATTGCTATTGCCAAAACCTACTCCCGCATGGGCGAATTCTTTATCGCCGCGCTGAATGGCGAGAAGGCCCTGGGTTTCGACCCTACCAATCCAGATTCCTATGGTCAGCTTGGGGATATCTACGTGCGGGCGCGCAACTTCGAGGGCGCCATGCCGGTGTTGAAATGCGCTGTGCTCGGATGCACTGCCGCTGAGAACGAGTTCAGTGATGAGGATGTAGTCGGGCTGCCGCTGACGAATATCGAGGTGGCCTTCTACTATGTCAGATATGCCTCAGTGTTGGCCGCCTTGAGCCGCCCAGGGCAAAACTACTGCCCTGAAGCATTGCTCGTACTGGCGGATGTGCGTGAAGTATTTGCTGACAATGGGCTGCTGATGGGGATCGTAGAAGAGAATGAGGCCATTTGCCGCTTGATCGTGGAGACACCTTCTCCCTAATTGGCTAGTAGATTTATTATTAATATGTCACATCGCAGACGAGAACCCCGAAAATAGGGGTTCTCGTCTGCGATGTGACATCTATGACCTTTGGGGTGAGTGCCAGGCCCAAACATGGCAGCCCACCCAAACTCCCGTCTGTTCATCCCCAATTCTCCCAGAAACTGCGGGGGTTCCTGGAAAATACATTGTCAGAATTATATAAGAATTTCATATATTTTCCCCGCCCTCTCTTGACTTTCAAATCAATCATCGGTATGATTCAGCCGCTCGTTAGCACTCCGTTAAAACGAGTGCTAAATAACTAAATCATTATTCTATCTAAATTTGCAGGAGGTTTGTATGGCTATATCAGTGAAACCCCTTGGCGACCGCGTGGTAATCGAACCCATTGAGCAGGAAGAAATGACTGCCAGTGGCATCGTGCTCCCCGACACAGCCAAAGAGAAACCCCAACAGGGTTTGGTCTTGGCCGTTGGTCCAGATGTTGAGGGCGAAATCAAGGTCGACAACCGCGTTCTGTATGCCAAGTATGCTGGCACAGAGATCAAGCTGGACGACAAAGAAGTGCTCATCTTGCGTGAGGACGACATCTTAGCTCTCGTCGGGTAAGTCTACCCCGCTGAATAGAGAAATAATAAAGGAG